>JAFQNM010000155.1 GCA_017395885.1 Clostridia bacterium
AGGGCGTTCTTGATGCGGCTTATGCTCTGCGTGACAGACTTAAGAGTCAGTTCAGAGTTAAGGTAGATGACTCCGATAACAGCCCCGGATGGAAGTTCTCCGAATACGAAATGAAGGGTGTTCCCCTCCGTATTGAGATCGGCCCCAGGGATATTGCCGAGGGCAAGTGCGTTACCGTTAAGCGTGTTAACCGTGAAAAGAACTTTGAATCTCTCGAGAACATCGAAGAGGTTATCGCACAGCGCCTTGAGGAAGTACGCGTTGCAATGTTTGAAAAGGCTCTCGCAAACCGTGAGGCCCGTACCTACGATTGCACTACCATTGATGAGATCAAGACCGCTCTCGCCGAAAAGGGTGACGGCCTCGTTATGGCTATGTGGTGCGGAGACGAGGAGTGCGAGGATAAGGTAAAGGCAGAAACCGGCGTTGGCAGCCGCTGCATTCCCCTCCAGCAGAGAAGGATCGCAGGCAAGTGCGTTTGCTGCGGCAAGGATGCAAAGCATATGGTCTGCTGGGCTGTTGCATATTGATTTATTTTTTACGGTAGCGGGCGAACATAGTTCGCCCCTACTAGTTTGAACCGACCAAAGAAATAGTTAAGAAAGGAGATAAAAGATAAAAATGAAGGAATTCTCAGTTTCCCTGAAGGAAAAGATAAAATCGGTAGACTTTGTCGTGCTTTTTTCCGTTCTGGGCATGAATATCCTCTCTCTTGTGATACTCGCAGGTGCCTCCAACGAAATAGGTTCAAGATATCTCATAGTTCAGTCCATTGCATCTGTGCTCGGTATTATCATAATGTTCACCATCTCCTTTCTCGATTACGATAAGATAATCAAGAAGTACGGTGTTTGGATATTCGGAATAGCCGTTTTCTTTATGATAACCGTTGTTCTGTTCGGTGAGGGCGACCAGGGAAACAAGGCCTGGCTGCGAATACCGGGTGTTCCCTTTGATATCCAGCCCTCCGAATACTGTAAATTTCTTTTTATAATCACCTTTGCCAGCCATATAAAGAAGGTAAAGGACAATATCAATCATCCGAAAAACGTTATAGCTCTGGCGCTTCACGCAGGCCTTATATGCGGTCTTGTGCTTATGACCGGCGACCTTGGCTCAACCCTTGTATATTTCGGAATAGTTGCAATAATGCTCCTTGTAGGCGGCCTCTCCATCTGGTATTTTCTCGGGGTTGCGGCACTTCTCGTTATTGCATCGCCAATACTCTGGAATTCTCTTTCAGAGCTGAGGCAGCAGAGAATAATCTGCGGCTTTGACCCTGAGCTTGACCCCCTTGGCTACGGCTTTCAGGCTCTTGCCTCAAGAAGCGCCATTGCGGCAGGAGGATTTCTCGGCAGCGGCTTCTTCGGCGGCACACAATACGTTGGCATACACTCTAATTTTGCAGACTTTATATTTGCTACGCTTGCTGAAAAATTCGGTTTTTTCGGCTGCTTTGCATATATGGTGCTGATGGGGGTTCTTATAATCCGTCTCCTTTGGATCGCACGTATCGCAAGAAAGGACTACGGTGCCTATATGTGCATGGGGGTTGTTGCAATTCTCGTGTTCCAGACGCTTGAAAATATCGGAATGTGCCTTGCCATGCTGCCCGTTATCGGAATAACGCTTCCCTTCCTTTCCTACGGAGGCTCCTCTATTCTTGCAATGTATATGCTTATCGGCCTTATCCAAAGCATAAAAAGCCATAACCAGAAATATTTCTTCGAGCGTGAAAAAGCATAACTTAAAAGCCTTGATGTGCTGCATCAGGGCTTTTTTGAAGCACCTTCCCATTCTTCCATAAATTGATGGTACCATGTTTGCTCCTTTTGGATTATAATGATAGTAACACAAGCAAAGGAGTACCGTATGGAGGTTATTGAAATTGGCAAGAGCCAGGTCATTCTGGTTCTCGATCGGGATGATATGCTCAAGTATTCAATCAGCACAGAAGAGAATTCTCCCCTTCTGCGAGACGGCTTTTGCCGCATGGTCAACGACCTTGGCATGGGGAGCCGTTTTATGAACGGAGTGCTTGTGCAGATTTTTGACTCAAAAAACGGAGGCTGCGAAATGTTCGTAACAAAGCTTGCGGACAACATCCGTGAGTTCGATGGCAAGCCGGACATTAAAAGAAAATATATATACATATTTCAAAAGCTTGACGATATGCTTTCTGCCTGCAGGATGCTCAGCGAATCGCGCATAAATGGAGGCTCTGCCTTTAAGGGAGTTGATAAAGGCCCATACTACCTTCTTCTCGATTTTGAATATCCCTATCTCTCCGAGTTCGGGGCACGCTACCTCAGGGATACGAAGGAGGAGTTTCTGGCAGAGCACTGCTCTCTTATCTCTTCCTCTGCCGTTGAATCCCTTTCGGCTCTCGCCTGAATATTTTTAAAAGCGGAACGACGAAAATACGTCCTCCGCTTTTTAACATTTTATACAAATTTATCATTTACAATTTGTTCAAACCGTGCTATACTTTTTTCGTGAAATTTATATTTAAGGAGACAAGTTTTGAAAAAGTTCTATCTCAAGCCAAAGCTTTTTTCCACAATGAAAAAGTATTCGGCACAGCAGCTGATAAAGGATATTATTGCGGGAATAATCGTTGCCATTATTGCCCTGCCTCTTTCCATTGCCCTGGCTCTTGCCTCGGGAGTTGAGCCTGCCTGCGGTATTTATACTGCAATTGCAGCAGGCTTTATAGTTTCCTTCCTCGGCGGAAGCCGTGTTCAGATCGCAGGCCCCACAGCGGCCTTTGCAACCATAGTTGCAGGCATAGTTGCCACTCAGGGCATGGACGGTCTCTTTATTGCAACTGTGCTTGCCGGTATCATGCTCATCCTTATGGGCATCTTCAAGCTGGGCGCCCTTATCAAGTTCGTTCCCTATACCATAACAACAGGCTTTACCGCAGGTATTGCCGTTACTATCCTTATCGGTCAGATAAAGGACTTTCTCGGTCTCACCTACGGTGAGGGCGTCAAGCCGGTTGAGACCATAGAAAAAATAGAAGCAAATATTGCTCATATAGGCACATTCTCCTGGCAGGCTCTCGTTGTTGGAGCAGTTTGCCTTGCAATTCTCATAATTTATCCAAAGCTTGAAAAGCGTGTTCCCCCTTCTCTTATCGCCGTAGTTGCAGGTGCTCTTATGGTGGCCTTCATACCCGGCTTTGATGAGGGAGTTTACACCATCGGTGACCTTTATACCATCCCCGCAGGCCTACCTAAGGTTGATCTTGCCGGAATGGACTTCAGCCTCGCAAAAATAACTGCAGTTCTCCCCGATGCCTTCACTATCGCAATTCTTGCAGCTATAGAGTCTCTTCTCTCCTGCGTTGTTGCAGACAGCATGGTAAACTCAAGGCACAACTCCAATACTGAGCTGGTGGCTCAGGGACTTGGTAACATTGCATCCGTATTCTTCGGCGGTATTCCCGCAACGGGTG
>JAFQNM010000156.1 GCA_017395885.1 Clostridia bacterium
CGGGCTTCAGGTCCTCATCGGGAAGGTTGGGGAGACCGAGCATAAGAGTGTTGTACTCATCCTCGATCTGAGCAAGCCTTTCATCGTTTTCCTTAACCTCAGCGGAGAGAGCCTTCATAGCGGCAAAGATCTCTGTGCAATCCTTGCCCTCCTTCTTGTACTGGGGGATAAGCTTGGACTGACGGTTCTGCTCAGCCTTTTTCTGATCGTTTTCTGCGATCATGTTGCGGCGAGCGGTGTCAAGCTCAAGAATTCTGTTTATTTCGTTTGCAGCCTCCTTGCCCTTAGCAGCAAGGCGAGCGATAACGTTTTCGGGATTTTCTCTGATAAGTTTGATGTCAAGCATTGTTTTGTACTCCTGTATTTATATTGGATAGTATTAATTTTTTGTTTTTGCTGTTGTGCCGATTCTTTGAATATGACGCTGCCTGCATCAAAAGGCACGGCAACGGTGCTGAAAAGGCCGAGTCTTCAGCGTGCACAGTATTTTTCAGCCTTTATTCCTCTGTGATCTTTGCACCGCAGATAACGGATAACAGAGCCTCCAGGTCTCCTTCGCCGCCGTACTCAACGGTAACGGTCTTGCGTGAGCCCTTTGCAGAGATCTTGCAGTAGCGGCCTGAAAGGTCTGTAACCTTTTTTTCAAGCTCAGCCACGTAGTTAACGGAAACCTTGGCCTCTGCCGTTTCCTCAGGCTTGGTTCTGTCGGCTCTGTTCTGAGCCTTAACTGCTGCCTCCGTTTCACGAACTGAAAGGTTGCGAGCAATAACTCTTTCTGCCAAATCCTCCATACCGTCTCGGTTTTTGAGGCCGAGAAGAGCACGGCAATGGCCTGCAGAGAGGGTTCCGTTGCGCAGATAAACGGCAACGCATTCGGGCAGATCGAGAAGGCGGAGTGCATTTGCAACGGCGCTTCTTGATTTTCCGAGGCGGGCGGAAACCTCCTCCTGAGTCAGGTCAAAGCCTGTCATCAGCATACGGAAGGCCTCAGCCTCTTCATATGGGTTCAGGTCCTCTCGCTGAAGGTTTTCAATGAGAGCAAGCTCCGCAGTATGGAGCTCGTCTGCCTCCATGATAACGGCAGGGATATCGGAAAGGCCTGCAAGCTTAGAGGCTCTCCAGCGGCGCTCACCTGCGATTATCTGGTACATACCGCCTGATGTTGGGCGGACGAGAATAGGCTGAATAACGCCGTTTTTAGCTATAGAATCTGCAAGGCTCTGAAGGAGCTCCTCATCGAAGTCCTTTCTGGGCTGATCGGCCTTAGGCTCAACGTCTGACAGTCTGAGCCTTGTGGCGCCTCCGGCCTGAGAGGAGACCTCGTTCTCAAAAAAGAGGTTGTCAAGTCCCCGAGCCTCGGTAAAGGATCGTTTTTTTGCCATATCAGGTCATTCCTTTCTGTCACATAACTCTCGCTATGAGCTCTTTTGCAATTTCCGTATAAGCGAGAGCACCCTTGGAATATTTGTCGTAGTAATAAATAGGCTCGCCGAAGCTGGGCGCCTCCGAGAGCTTAACGCTTCTGGTAACGCTTGTTTTGAAAAGCCTGTCTGCATAATATTTCTTGATCTCGCCAAGAACATGGGCAGAAAGGTTGAGGCGGCCATTGTACATAGTTATGAGGATGCCCGTGATAGTGAGGGAGGGGTTGTAGAGCTGCTTTACCTTTTTGATTGAGATCATCAGCTGAGAGAGACCCTCAAGAGAGTAGTATTCGCACTGCATGGGGATAACAACGCCGTCAGCGGCGGAGAGTGCGTTCACGGTGAGGATGGAGAGAGAGGGAGGGCAGTCTGTGAAAACGAAATCGAAGTCGCTGCCGACCGCATCGATAATACGCTTGTAGGCGTATTCACGGCCTTCCTTTTCAATAAGCTCGATCTCGGCGCCTGCCAGATCGATGGTGGAGGGCATTACCCAAAGGTTGTTGAAATTAGTTTTGTAAACGGCGAGAGCGGGATCGCATTCACCGATAAGAGCATTGTAAGCAGAATAGCGGAGCGCCTTTTTGCTCACACCAACACCGCTTGTTGCGTTACCCTGAGGGTCAAGGTCGCAAAGGAGAACCTTGTAGCCCATTGCACCCACAGCGGCCGCAATATTAACGGCGGAGGTAGTCTTTCCAACGCCGCCCTTCTGATTTGCGAAGGTTATAACGATAGGTTTACCCATAATTACAATATCTTTCCTTAAATATATTACAAAGCATAATAAGTTACCTTATATTTTACCGCAATACGCCGTTTTTGTCAACACAGAAGGCACAATATTGCATCCTTTTCTTGAAAGAAAAGGTGAAGGCGGCGATGAACGGAGAAGGTAAGCTATAGACTTTTTCAAGACTTTGTGGTAAAATACAGCATAAGAGTAAGGAGGGTGTTATGCTGAGAATAATTCCTGCACCGAAGCTGATAGAAGAAAAGAGCGGCACCGTTTCGCTTTGCGGCGTAAGGGTGCTGATACAGGAGGGCGCCGGGAGAGGAGTAGCTCTGGCTCTGGCGTCACTTTGTGAGGAAATAGAAAAGATAACCGGAGAGTATGTTCCGCTTTACGTGCTTTCGGGAAAGGGACCCTTTGAGGGGGCCATTACCGTAAGCTGCGGCAACGGCGGCGAGGGCTATAGCCTTACCGTCAGCGAGAGGGGAGCGGAGATCGTGGGAGAGGGAGATGCCGGAGCGTTTTACGGCATACAGTCTCTCCGTCAGCTGGTGGCCGAGAACGGAGCAGAGCTGCCGCTATGCCATATTGAGGACAGACCTGATTTTTCATACAGAGGCTTTTATCACGATGTAACGAGGGGAAGAGTTCCCACCTTGAAAAAGCTAAAGGAGATAGCTGATACGCTTGCTTATTATAAGATAAACTCTCTGCAGCTTTACGTAGAGGATGCCTTCACCTTCAAGGAGCTGGAGGGAACAGCTACTCCCGAGTGTGCCCTTACCCCCTCTGAAATCCTGGAGCTTGATGCCTATTGCAGAGAAAGATATATAGATCTTATTCCGTCAATGGCAACCTTCGGCCATCTTTATACTCTTTTGCAGAGCAGTAAATACAGGCATATCTGCGAGCTTTGCGATTACGAGCCGAAAAGAAGCTACTGGCTTGAAAAGCAGTGGCACCATACGGTGGATGTGTATAACCCTGAGACCGTCAAGGTCATAGAGTCGATGATAAACCAGTACGTGCCCTTGTTTTCCTCTAAATATTTCAATATCTGCTGTGATGAGACCATAGATCTTTGCAACGGAAAAAACAGCGGAAAGGATAAGGGAGAGGCATATTTTCATCATCTGGAAAAGCTTGTAAAAATAGTCAGCTCCCACGGCAAGACCGTAATGCTGTGGGGCGATGAATGTATGGCAAGACCTGATGAGGCAAAGGCGAGACTGCCTGAGGATGCTGTCGTTCTCAACTGGTGCTATCGGCCGAAGGTTGCAGAATGGATACCGAAAATGTTCTGGGAGAGGGGATTTAAGCAGATAGCCTGCACGGGAACCTCCTGCTGGGAAAGCTTTGTTGAGAATATCAATATTTCGGTCGGCAATATAAGCAGCTATGCCGCCCATGCAAAGAAATACGGCGCAATGGGTATCCTCAATACGAACTGGGGAGATTTCGGCCACGTGTGCCCATTTAACTGTAATCTCTACGGCCTTATGTTCGGAGCAGAAAAATCGTGGAACGCAGAGAGCGAGAGCGATGAGGTGCTTGAGATGGCGGCAAGCCTTTTGCTCTATGGTGTGAGAGAGCATAATATGGCAGATACCCTGAGAGCACTGGGAAGAGCAGCCATGACCTGCAGCTGGACAGAGCTTGTTCTGTGGCACTCGGCCGTTACCCTTGAGGGAAAGGCAAGACCGTTGGGATACGGTATGTCGAGAAACGGCCCCAATACCGCAGAGGATGCACGGCGCTCGGCAGAGATATGCCGTAAGGAGATAGAGCGGCTCAGCGGCCTTGGCGGAGGCCAAAAAACAGAGGATATCATTTTGTCTGCAAAGGCGATAGAGCTGATGAACAGAGCGGCTGTGTATTTTAACGGAGATGGTGAGGAGGGCGAAAAAGCGGCCCTTCAGGGTGAGCTTGAGCTTTGGCTTTCGGAGTACAGTAAAAGCTGGCTTCGTGACGATAAGCCCTCAGGCCTTGGCAGAATATGTGACTTTGTTGAGCACTTGATGGAGGCCCCCATAATAAGATCAAATGAGCATCAAGGTGAAATACACTGAGATGAAAACTCCGCCCCTATAAGCTATCCTCCCCGATAAATCGGAATTTGAGATTGAAAAAGGCTGTCGAGAAGGATGCAGATTTCGCCCTTTCAAGTCCTGTCGTACCTTTGTACGCTGTCAGGACGTGAAAGGGCGAAAAGCTTGAAATCCCCTGAAAAAATCAGGGGATTTCTTTAATATGACTTTAATTATTTGTTGATCTTGCTTTTTTACTGTTAAAGCCACGATCCGGCTGTCTTTGTTTTGGCACATCTGCGGTCTGCGCCTTTTTAGACAGCCTTTTTCAGCTGATTGTATTTTCTCGGTCCTGCTTCATTTTTGAAACCATGGCTGCGAGCGGCATATGCTGAGGAGACTCAAGGTGAGGGTCTGCCTTAATAAGCCGAGCAGCGGAGTCGGTTGCCGAAGCAAAGAGAGAGGCATCGCAAATTCCTGAGGAGAAGGGCATTTCCACTCCTCCGCTCTGGCGATAGCTTCCGTCACGGGAGAAGAAGTCGCCAGGGCCTCTCATTTCAAGGTCGGCCTCTGCCACCTTAAATCCGTCATTGGTTTTGCACATAATATCAAGCCTTTGCCTGGACCTTTCGCTTTGGAAGTCGGAAACGAGAATGCAATAGGATTTTGCTTTTCCTCTGCCAACTCTGCCTCTCAGCTGGTGAAGCTGAGAAAGGCCGAATCTTTCAGCGTTCTCCACCACCATAAGAGTGGCTTCAGGCACGTTAACTCCAACCTCGATCACCGTTGTGGAAACGAGAACGGATATCCGTCCCTGAACGAAAGCCTCCATAACGCTGTCCTTTTCGGCAGTTTTCATTTTTCCGTGTATAAAGCCGATCTCCACGTCGGGCAGCTGACCTTGAAGCTCCTCAGCATACTGAACGGCGGCCTTCAGCGGAGGCTCTCCGCTGTCGTCACCGAAGAGGGTCAGGTTTGTCATTTCCTCGGGGTTCTCCTCTTTTTTCGGAGCCTCCTCAATGGCAGGACAAACGATATACGTTCTGTGGCCCTCATCTCTCTGCTTTCTGATAAATCCGAGAAGCCTTGCTCTGTAGCTTTCGTCTACCCTGAAGGTGCCTACACGCTGCCTGCCGGGGGGCATTTCGTCAAGCTTTGAAACGTCAAGGTCTCCGTAGATAACGAGAGATAGCGTTCTGGGTATGGGGGTGGCACTCATAACAAGGGAGTGGACGTTTTTTGATTTGCTTTGCAGCGCCGCCCTCTGGTTAACGCCGAACCGGTGTTGCTCATCGGTTATAACGAGACCGAGGCGAGCAAACTCAACTCCCTCAGAGAGAAGGGCGTGGGTGCCTACAACGAGGAGGGGCCCCTCGGGAGAGGCAATGGCCGCTCTCACCTTTTTCTTCTGTGCTGCTGTCATAGAGCCGCAAAGAAGCTCTGTTCTGATGCCGAGACGGTCAAAAAGGGCCTTCAGATCTGCATAATGCTGCTTTGCAAGTATTTCCGTTGGGGCCATAAGGGCGCACTGCTTGCCGCCTTTTGCAGCAATGAAAGCTGCCGCTGCGGCAACGGCCGTTTTACCGCTGCCCACGTCTCCGCAAAGGATGCGGCACATAGGAGCGGAGGAGGACATATCTGAGGATATTTCACCAATGGCCCTCTTTTGAGCACCTGTCAGTTCAAAGGGCATTTCTGCAAGAAGGGGAGAAATATCCGTATCCGAAAAGGGATGTGCGCCTGCAGTATTTCTTTTGCTTTTTTCCGTTCCCATTGCAAGGGAGAGGAGAAACACCTCGTCAAAGGCAAGCCTGCGTCGAGCGGCCTCAAGAGCCTCTGTGCTCTGGGGGAAATGAACGTTCCTGAGGGCATATGAGAGTGTGCAAAGGCCGTTTTCCGAAAGGATGGAGGGCGGCAGATGGTCTCTCAGCTCAGTTGAGGCTATCCTGAGTGCATCTCTCACAAGGGTCTGGACCATTTTCTGGCTCAGCCCCTGAGACAGGGGATAAACGGGAACGATGGGGGCAAGAGATACCTCGGGGGTATACATTTCATAAACGGGGGAGGAGAGCTTTATTCTTCCTCCCTCAAGAGAGGGTCTTCCCCAGAAGCGAAAAACTCCGCCGGTGTGGAAAACGTCCTTCAGAAAGGGCTGATTAAAATAGGTTATCTCAACAGCTCCGCTGTCATCAAAGGCACGAAGCTTAAGAAGGGTCATTCCTCTCCTTATCATACTGACCTTAGGCTCAGCGGAAACGGTGAGCATAAATGCCGCAGGAGGGCACTCTCCCTCTGTTTTACAAAGGAGGGCCGCCCGTGCAAGGGGCATTATCTCGCCTCTGTTCTGATAAGCTCTGGGGTAGTGATGAACAAGGTCATAAACCGTATAAATGCCGGCTCTTGCAAGAGAGGCCGCCTTTGCGCTTCCAACGCCCCGAAGCTCCGTTACCGGTGACAGAAGATCCATAATTGCGCTCCTTTTAGCTTTTTATCAAGGCTCTGTGGCCTCTGCGGTCTCAGCCTCTGCCGTTTCCTCCCCTTCTGTGATAAGGTAGCTCGAAACTGCATAAACTGTCTGACCGTTATATTCAAGTCGGGACCAGCCGTTGGAATGGATACCCGTTCTTTTTACGTATTCTCCGTTTTTAAGGGTATAGACCACGTTGCTGCCTGACGTTGTGGGGGCATCTCTCAGGTTTGTTTCTATTTTTGCCGTAACGTTTTCAAAAACGTCAGTAAAGCCTGAGTAAGTGGGCTCGGTTTCCGGGGATAGCGTATCAGTAGAAAGCTCTGTGGTGAGATATGAGGTAACGGCATAGACCTGACGGCCGTTATATTCAAGACGAGACCAGCCCTTGTCACTAACGGCCACTCTTTTCAAAAAGTCGCCGTTTTTCAGCGTTCCGATAATTTCGGAATCCGTTGTAGGCTGAGCTCTGAGATTCACAAGCTCCTTGGCGGTAACGCTGTCGTCTCTGGGGGCAAAGGTCTGCCCCAGCACAACGTCCTGGTCCACAGGCACGTCGGTGCTGTAGGAAAGGTCTGTGGTAAGGTATGAGGTAATGGCGTAAAGTGTGGTGCCGTTCAGCTCAAGACGAGACCAGCCGTTGGTGCCGATGCCTGTTCTTGTAATGCGGTCGCCGTTTTTCAGCTGCATCACCACGTTGCTTTTTGTTGTGGGAGCATCACGAAGGTTGGTCAGCTCCTTGGCCGTGACCGTTTCGCTCACCTGAGAATATTCACCCTCGTCGCAGGGCGCAGAAACGTCTGCAGGACGGCGCTCAGGCGCCTTTGGGGCGGCGGCCTCTCTGTCAAAGTAACAAAGCACCATATCCACGTTGCCCTCGATTCCGTCAACCCTTCCTCGGTTTGTATATTGCCAGGCAGAGCACATACCCTTATAATCGGGGTTTTTTACGGCAGGATAGGTAACGGCAGGGTACTGTGCGACCCATATTTTATATGTTTTTTCAATTCGTGAAATATCCCAGCCCGTATCGTCGGAAAGCTCTGCCGCTCCCGAATAGAGCATAGCCTCGTAGCCGGCCTCGGTCACCGTTTTCAGAAAGGTCTCGGCGTTCTGAGTTCTCTGTTCGCGTGATACCAGATACATACGGCTTGATGAAACACCGAAGCCCTCGCAGTCGTAAACTACGGGATAGGAGACAGGGTAGCCTGCAATAGCTTCAACAGTCCATCTTGCCTCCTCTGCCGCCTCCGTTTCGTTAACGGCGTTAGTGAAGAAATAAACGCCGATGAGCAGGCCGGCCTTTTCGGCCTGCTGAATGTTGTAGTCTGCGTTATCGTCCTTGTAAATGGTGCCGTTTTCGCCACGGTAGCCTATGCGGATATATGCAAACTCAACGCCGGTTGCTGCAACGGCCTGCCAGTCTATTCTGCCCTGCCAACGGGAAACGTCGATTCCGTGAGAGCTTCCGCTTTCGGCCGTCAGCTGAGAGAAGTCAACAGGGCTGCCGATGCCCTCGGCACCGTCTCTGTTTTCGGGGTCGGTATCACCGTTGCCGGTCAGAGAGGTGTCGAACTCGTTCACGTAGGGAACGGTTTCTGCGGCGGTGGTATCTGCTCCCTCGCCGGCTCCGTCCCTTCCGGAAAGAGCGAAAAATATGATAAAAAACACCGTCAGCGCAAGGACAACAGCAATGCAAACCACCCCAATGATGACGGTCTTTTTTTCAGCATTTGGAAAAATATCTTTCATTTTGAACACTCCGTGTACATTTTACAAGTGCAGTATACCACAAAAGCTTTGCATTTGCAATAGACTGTGAGTTGCCAAAGGGCAACAAATGAAGCGGAGGATGCTTTTGGGGATAATATTTCAAAAATGAGGAATGCTAAGAAAAAAAGGGAGGCGGCTATGAAAATATACGGCAAAAAATACAGAGAATATGCAGATCAAAGGGCAGAAAGATCCCCAATACTTAAGAACTGCATCAAGGCGTTTTTGTTTGGGGGCAGCATATGCTGTATTGCCCAGGGGCTGAAGAGCCTGTATACAGGCTTTATGCCTGAGGAGGATAGCGCCGCCCTCACCTCGGTGACCCTTATATTTGCGGCAGCTTTGCTGACAGGCCTTGGCGTATTTGACAAAATAGCGAAGCACGCAGGCGCAGGCACCCTGGTTCCCATAACAGGATTTTCCAATGCTGTGGCCTCCTGCGCCATAGATTCAAAGGGCGAGGGCTTCATCCTCGGCGTGGGAGCAAAGATTTTTACGGTCGCAGGCCCCGTGATCCTCTACGGCATTACCGCCGGCGCGGTCTACGGGGTGATTTATTGGATAACGACACTATTCTAACGCAAAAGGCTTGACCTCTCGGTCAAGCCTTTTGTGTTATGTTATTTCTTTTTTTATTTTATAATGTGAGATGATGGCATATATTATTCCGACGATACCAAAAGCACCGGCAAGATATGTAAATAAAGGTGAATGCAAAATAGCACGCAAAGCATTACAAGCAGATATAACAGC
>JAFQNM010000157.1 GCA_017395885.1 Clostridia bacterium
TCATACCGGAGCAACCGATAGTCTCAACGAGAGCTTCCTCGATGATACCGTCCTTAACGTTAAGGGACAGCTTGCAAGCACCCTGCTGAGGAGCACACCAGCCCACACCGTGGGTGTATGCGGAGATGTCTGTGATCTGCTTAGCCTGAACCCACTTGCCCTCTTCGGGAATGGGAGCGGGACCGTGGTCGGGACCCTTAGCAACGCAGCACATGTTTTCAACTTCTTTTGAATAAACTAAGCTCATTGGTCTAGTCTCCTTTTGAAATATTGATATACACATTTATTATACAGTCTCTCTCCTTTTTTTTCAATATCCTTTTCGCATTTTTTTGCCCTTGGCGACAAGTTTCGCTCAACAAAAAAGAAAAAAGCTTCCTCAAAAGTAACCACTGAAAGAAAGCTTTTACATTTTCTTTTGTTTTTTTGCAGTATTTAACTGAGCAAGCTGTGAAAGCACGTCCAAAAATCAAAGCACAGCTTCGTGTATTGCCTTTTTTTCCATCTCCCGATCGAAAAACTCAAGCAGCTCCTCTGCAACGTCATATTCGGATGCCTTATATACTGCGAGTACATAAGGATGATATTCTTCTGCTATTATTCGTGTGTTTTTTCTTAGAATACCCTCTATCAACATTCTCTTATCAGGAGAATCAACGCTCATAACAACGTAGTAATCCTCGCCGATAACTGCATCAGTATAAATCTTCATATTGCCCGGATAGTGACGGAACGGAATATCATATCCGCGAAATTTAAAGAAAAACCAAGGTGAATCACTGTCGCTGTCGCCGGAATTTTCTTTATCCCACAGCGGAGCCTTAACTATGCGAAATGCAGTATCTTCTTTTTTTCTATATTCATTTGCATCCTTTTGAACGATCTCCTTTGTAAGGGTGCCTTTATGCTCGACTTTAGGGATAGGATAAAAGCGTTTTTTTGCTATTATTAAGGCTCTCGGCACACCAATTGCAAAACATATCAGCGTAAGCGTGACAGGATAAATCCAATGGATCGACACTCCGATAATAATAGCAGCAGCAACAACAATTGCAGGTACAAAAAGCATTCTTGTAACGTCAAACCTTACCGCAAGACGGCGAAGCTCATCCTTGTCTGTCACGTCGGGATGCTTTTCTTTAACCTTTTTATATGTCCGTTCAATACGCTCTCTTTCTGTTGTAGCCATATAGATCCAACCCCTTAAAAAGTGAAAATGATAGTTTGATGATGCAAGAATTTTTTCAGATACCTGCTTCATTATAGCCTGATTTGAAAAAAATGTCAACGGTAATAAGCCTGCTGCCGTTGCTGTTCCGTGTTTCAAAAAGCCAAAAAGTAAATCCCCTCCGCAGGTCTTTGCCGGGGAGGGGAAGTAGCATTTTCTTTTGAGGCTTTTATTCTCCGCTGTCTCTTTTTCTGAATTCCTTAAGAGAGCATTCCACGTAAAGAAGGTTTGAAAGGCAGATGATAACGCTTCTCAGCATGGATTTCAGCTCGGTATTGGTGGTGCCCACGTTTTCCAGCGTGTCCTTAAGGCCGGCGGTGTATGCCAGCATATTCTCAAGCTCGATGCAAAAATAATCGTATGCCACGTCGCAGGGGTATATATTCTTCTGGCAGCTGTATATATATGAAATATCGTCGATAGATACAACGCTCTTGCCCATGCCCACAAAGAGGATATATGCAATATGCTCTGCGTAGTAAAGCTTTTTAACGGGTGAGTCGATAAGCCCCTTCTTGACGTAGTTGCTGATCATAGAAGGTGTCAGCTCGGCAATGCCAAGGGGGGCGAGGATCCCGTTAACGTATTTGGTTGTTTGTTCAAGATAAAGGCCAACGCTTGGCAGCTCGGCGTATCTTGGCAGGCGAAAGCCTGCTGCTTTTTTTGCAAAAATGCTTTTAATACT
The DNA here is from genome assembly GCA_017395885.1 of Clostridia bacterium. Lineage (GTDB taxonomy): Bacteria > Bacillota > Clostridia > Oscillospirales > CAG-272 > Avispirillum. Next base: position 1,914 of record JAFQNM010000157.1, read on the forward strand.
CGTTTCCATATGTATATTTTAACTGATTATTTGTCATATGTCAAGAGATTTAAAAAAACGCTTGACAGGTTTTTGAAAAACTGCTATAATATATATGTAAGTTGGTGGCGAATGCTTTTCTTCAGGGAGGCTGGGCCGCCCTCGTTTCGTATCGAAAACAGGTGAATTATGAATTATAAAATCGTTTCAGACTCATCATCGGATATTTTTGCAATGGAAGGCGTTCCCTATGCCTCCGTTCCTCTCAAGATCATTACCGATGAGAAGGAATACGTTGACAACACAGAGCTTTCGGTTGATGAGATGATAGCAGATCTCAGAAAATACAAGGGCACATCAAAATCCTCCTGCCCCAATATGGAGGATTGGAACGGTGCGTTTGACAGCTCTCTGGACGGAGCCTTTTGCGTTACCATAACAAGAAATCTTTCCGGCAGCTATAACAGCGCCTGCCTTGCAGGCGAGGATTTCTGCGAGGAGAATCCCGGCAAGAGGATCTTTGTTGTTGATACCCTCACGGCAGGTCCTGAGTGTGCGCTCATAGTTGAAAGGCTGGCGCAGCTCATTTCATCCGGCCTTGAGTTTGATGAGATCAGGGAGGCTATCTGCGAATACAAGAAGGAGACCCATCTCCTTTTCTGCCTTGAATCTCTGAGAAATCTTGCCAACAACGGAAGAGTGAGCCACGCAGTTGCAAAGATGGCGGGCATCCTCGGCATCAGGGTCGTAGGCAAGGCCAGCGAGGAGGGCACCCTTGAAATAGAATCAAAGGTAAGAGGCGCAGAAAAGGCCATTAACGAAATGTATTCCAGAATGAAGATCTACGGTTATCGTGGCGGCAGAGTTCGTATACATCAGTGCCAGAATCCTGAGGGAGCTGAGAGCCTTTGCAGGCTCATACGTGATGAGTATCCCGAGGCGGCCGTGATTATTGAAAAAACGGGAGCGCTTTGCAGCTTTTATGCTGAGGCGGGCGGCTTCCTCGTAGGCTTTGAGGGAGCAAAGAGATAAAAATATCCCCGACCGAAGGTCGGGGACATTTTATTTTGTCAGGGCCTTGAAGCCGTCCGTCATTTTGACGCTTCCGTCGTGATAGACCCATGCAACGTGGGCTCCTGCTTTTTCGGCAATTGCCAAACCTTCCTCCTCGGAGAGGTTAAAAAGTGCAGTGGAAAGTGCATCTGCAAGACCGGAGTGCTCAGAGATGACAGATACTGCGGCGTAAGTGCTTTTCGGCATAAGAGTGTGGGGGTCTATGATGTGGTGATACTTCTTTTCGGCAACTGTATAAAACCGCTGGTAATCACCGCTTGTAACAAGGGCCTCCGTTGTAAGATAGGCGGTTGCATAAAATGCTTTGTCAGACGAAAGGTCGGGATTTTGAATGCCTATCTCCCATTTTTCTCCGTTTGGCTTCGCTCCGAGGCAGCGGACGTTTCCTCCAACGCTGAGGGCATAGCCTGTGTATCCTTTATCCTCAAAATATCTGGCAGTCATTTCAACGGCGTAGCCCTTGGCAACAGCACCAACGTCAAGCCTCATTTCAGGGTCCTCAAGGAACACGGTGCCGGCCTCTTTATCTATAATGATCTTTTCAATATCGGTGTGCAGAGCGGCCTTTTCCAACTCCTCCATAGGCGGCAGAGAAGCGTTTTCAGGGTCATCGAGTCCTGCCTCTCTGTAGCTGTGCCACAGGGCGAGAACGCTGCCTAAGGCAACGTTTGTTTTGCCCCCGGTCAGGTCGTGCATCTCCTTTGAGTAGAGCAAAAGGTCTATGATCTCTCGGTCTACCGGAACGGGCTCCTTTCCTGCAGCGCTGTTGACGGTGGTCAGATTGTTGATTCCATCATACTCGTAATAGATATCGTAAAGGCGGTGATAGCGACGGAGCATATCAAGTATTTCATCGGCCTTTTGCTCAAAGGTATGGCTGCTTTGCTCACAGCCTATGATAATGGTCTGCGTATCAAAGAGGGTGAGGTCGCTTTTCTGAAACCGGCTGACCGTAGCACAGGACGAAAAAAGGGCGAGAGGCAAAGCCATCACTGCCGCAAGAACAACAGCCAAAGTCTTTTTCATCTCTCACCCTCCGGATATCTTATTATTCTGCTGCTCCTGCAGCCTTAGCGGCGATCTCAACAAAACCGCCAACGGCAACGGTGCATCCTGCCGTGAGGTCGGCATCTGCTCCCTTGCCCTGTTCTGTCATTTCAATTGCGGCGATCTCATCTGCCGTCATACCAACGATGAATTCGCAGAAGTGGTCAGCCTGCTCGTACCACTCGGCGCCGATATCGGAGTTGCCTCTCATATTATAGCCGTCGAGCATCTCTCTCTTTGTTCCGCCATAGCTTGCAGAGGATACCTTACCGTCGCTGCCGTAAGCCAGAGAGGTCTCGGCAATATCGGTAACTGCCGCAAGCACTTTGCCGTCCGCCATAGCGGTGGCGCAGAGGCTGGTGGTCATCTTAAAGGGATAGGAGCCGTTCTCCTCGTCAGCCTCAGAAAAGCTGTCCTTGTTGATAAGTGCCAGAGAAAGAGCAGGCTCGCTTTCGGATTCAAAGGAAACGTAAAGGCTGTCGCCCATAGCCTTTACGAGAGCAGACTTGAATTCTGAAACTCCGATGGTGCAGCCTGCGGTTATGTCAGCCGAGGCACCGCTGCCATCGGGAGAAAGGTCGATGAGGGCGGCCTTTCTTGCATCCATACCCTCAACGTATCTTGAGAAATAGTCTGCCTGAGCATACCACTCCCACTGAGCATCGGAATAAGCGAGCATATTATAGTCGTCGCCAAGCTCACCCTTGGTAAGGTATGTGCCGTTCTTTTTTGCCAGAACGTCGTCAAATGAAATAGAATAGTCGCCGCAGTCGATAACGCAGTCAACTATCTTTCCTGAAGCATCGGTGATAACGGCAACTGCGGTAACGGTGGAGGAAGCCTTGTCAGACTCTACTGCCGAGGGAGAAACGAATGTGCCCATACGGAGAGTGTAGCGCCCCTCCTCGTTGTTTGCAGGCCTGATAAAGGATGCACCGAAAATAAGCGCGGCTGAAGCAAGGAGCGCCAGCGCTATTGCAAGAATTCTTTTCGTCAAGGTTTGATGTCCTCTCTTTTCAAAGATTATTTATGGAACGATACTATTAAACTAAATTATAATATATATTCAGCGTTTAGTCAATAGTTTGCCCTTTGAGGTGCATATTATAATTTTTTGGCCCGCCTGTTTAAAAAAAACGGTTGCCTACGCCTCTTTGCCTATTGAAAAATAAAGATGCTTATATTATAATGTTATTAAGTATAGTTGAAAGGAAAAGACAGCCTTGAAAAGAATCATTTCTGTGCTTTTATGCTTAAGCTTTTTGATGGGAGCTGCAGTATTTGCGATCCCTGCATCGGCAATGCTCTACCGCAAGGGAGATATCAATCACGACGGCACGATCAACGCAATGGACTCATACCTTCTGAAGAAGGGCGTTGCGGGAGCAGGAGCCGACGGAGATATCCTTGCCTCCGATACAAACTCTGACGGCACCGTCAACGCAATGGACTCCTTCGTTATGAGGCTCCACCTTGCGGGCAACGGCAAGATAGACGAGCTTTATCCCGAGGGCTGCGGCTGGAACGGCTTCACCGTTATGGGCACTCCTGTCGGTGAGTATACTGTTGTGGTAACCGATCCTGATAATGCCAATATGGTCTTTGCGGCCGAGGAGCTCTCCAAGTACGTAAGGCTTGGAGACGGAACCGTTCTCACTGTTGAAAACGGAGCTTCTGAGTCAGAGCGTCAGATCATCCTCAGAGAGGATGAGAGTGGCGAAATGGGCACCGACGGCTTCAATATAAAAACCGCAGGAGATGACCTTGTTATCACGGCCGGAGCTATGAGAGGCACCATGTATGCCGTATACGAGCTTCTCGAGAGCTATTTCGGCTACAGCTTCTATTCTTACGGAAAATACTGCCTTGATAAGAATATGAGGGCAGACGTGCCCTCTGATACGGACGATACTCAGATCCCCGTAGTGCGCTACCGCTGTGTTTGCATCACGGGCTTCCGCAACGAATATACAGAATCCACCGTTATAAAGAGAAAGCTCTCAGGATGCTCTGTTCAGTCCTCTATGCTTCAGGCAAAATACGGCTACGGCATTGAGAGAGTCCGTGCAAACGCTCACTCCTTTGACGTTTTCATCCCCGAGGATGATATGAAGGCGGCCGGTCTTTCCAAGAGGTGCCTTTCCGATAACAAGGCGTATGAGATCTGTGTTGACAATATGATAGGCCTTCTTGATGAGAGAGTAGCCGCAGGCTCTGTTATCGGCAAGGATATAACCGAGATCTCGTGCTCCTATGCTGCAGATGACGAGCCCTGTACCTGCCGCAAATGCAACCAGGTGTACCGTGAGGAGGGCAATCAGCACTCCGGCAATCTCTGCCGCTTTGTAAATAAGGTTCATGCAGAGATCATCAAGGTGTATCCCGAGATAAGAGTTATCGTAAACGCATACGGCAACGCCGCCGACCCCTCCAAGGGCTGGCACGATGCTCCCGGAAAAACGGCTCTCAACGAGGGCATCACCCTTCTTTACTGCTGGAACGGCTGTGCAAACCATATGCTCGGAACAGACGGATGCTCAGAGCAGGGCAACTCCCTGGGCGTTACAAATAAAAAGAGCGAGGCAGACTTCCTTGCATGGACAGAAAAGTGCTCCGACATTTACGTTTGGTACTACCCCACTCATATTTACTATATGCTTTGCCCCGAGCCAAGCTTTGACAATCTCTATAACGATTTTCAGTGGTTTATCAATAACGGAGCAAACGGCTTCTACATTCAGGGCACCGATGGCGGAAGCTTTGAATCTATGGACGGTCAGCTTATTGCCGACCTTATGTGGAACCCGGATATGACCCGCGAGGAGTACGATCAGAGAATGGCGGAGTATCTGAAGGATCATTACGGCTACGGCTGGATCTATATCAGAGAATATATGGATATGCTCATTGAGTGCGGCGACCTTAAGGGATGCGTATTCAACGACTTCGAGCTTCCCTTTGATATTTACTCAAAGGACTATTTCAAGGATAATTACGATAAGATGTGCGAGCTTTTCGCAAGGGCTATGGATCAGGCAGATACGGATGAGGAGATCTATAATCTTGAAAAGCTTTCGGTGCATATGCACTTTTTGGGTCTCTCTGCTCTTTATGAGGAAAGATACGTTAACGGCTCTGATGAGGAGAGAGAGGCGTATGCCGCTCAGTGGAGATGGACATATGACTTCATCAACGATAACGATATGCCCATCGTTTATAACGTAACGGGCATTTCGAGGGAGTTTACCCTTGATATCAACCCTCTGAATCAGGCATATCCCGAAATCGGTAACGGAGAAAGATAATTAAAATAATTTATATACACGAAAGGAAACCACGATTATGATGAAAATCGGAACACATTCCGCTTACTGGAACAATATGTGGGCTGCTGACTACGTTGCACTTTGCCACAGAGCAAAGAAGTGCGGCCTCGACGTTCTTGAGGTAGGAGCCGGCGATCTCGTTGCAATGAGCGATGCAGAGCTTGAGGCTCTTCGCACAACGGCAAAGGATCTCGGCCTTGAGATAAGTGCAAACCTTGGCCCTCCCAAGGATAAGGACATCTGCTCAGCAGATCCCGCGATCCACGAGGCAGGCGTTAAGTTCCTTTGCGATATTCTTGACCAGATGGTTAAGATTGATTGCAAGATCCTTATCGGTGCTTGCTACAACCACTGGCCCTATGACTTTGTTGATCTTGATAAGGAGGCTCTCCTTGACCGTGCCGTTGCAGGCATGAAGATCGTTGGTGACCACGCTGATAAGCTTGGTCTCACGATAGCTCTCGAGATCCTTAACAGATTCGAGTCCTGCATGATCAACACTCTTGACGAGGGTATTGCATTCTGCGAAAGGGTAGGCAAGAAGTCTGTCAAGCTCCTTCTTGATACCTTCCATATGAACATCGAGGAGGTTGAGGATATCCCCACAACTCTCCGCCGTGCAGGCGACTGGGTAGCTCACGTTCACGTTGGTGAGGCTAACCGTATGCTTCCCGGCACAGGTCATATGCCCTGGGCTGAGATTGGTAAGGCTCTCCGCGATATCGGCTACGATGCAAAGGTAGTAATGGAGCCCTTCCTTCTCACAGGCGGCGAGTCCGGCCCCGCTATCAAGGTATGGCGTGACCTCTCCGGTAATGCTGATGCTGAGAAGATGGACGAGATGATGACAGAGTCTGTTGCTTTCCTCAGAGCACATCTCAACGGCTGAAGGCGCTTTGCGCTTGTTGAAAAAGCTTCGGTTTTCCGATAAAAGGCTTTGTTCGCTCGCTCCTTATGCCGGCGGCTCCGCCTTGATGCTCGCAAGGCCGTAAGGAGTTGGCTTGTTGCTTCTTATCAGAAGCGTTGCGCCAACAAATATTAATTATATTAATAAACTTATTTTTCTTTTCACAAATCAATACTTAGAAAAGGAGATTACACCAATGGCTGAAATTATGACAATGGGCGAGATCATCGTTGAGATAATGCGCGGCGAGGTAGACAGCCCTCTCGATAAAGCAGGCATCTTCAAGGGCCCCTATCCCTCCGGTGCTCCTGCGATCTTTATTGATACGGTTGCCCGCCTCGGTCACAAGGCTGCCATCGTTGGCGGCGTTGGTGATGACGACTTCGGTAAGTGCCTTCTTGACAGACTTGAGGGCGACGGAGTTGATTGCTCATCCGTGATCAAGAATGACCGTATCTCCACAGGATGCGCATTCGTTACATATTTTGCAAACGGCGATCGCAAGTTTATTTTCCATATCGGAAACACACCTGCAGTTCTCGCTCCCTCTCCTGCAGAGGACAAGCTTGAGGGCCTCAAGTTCTTCCATATCATGGGCTGCTCCATGATGGCAGAGCTTTCTTTCGGACGCCGCATCGTAGAAACGATGAAGGCTGCAAAGCAGAAGGGCGCAAAGGTCTCCTTCGACCCCAATATCCGTCCCGAGCTTATGAAGGACCCCGAGTGCCTTGATCTCGTTAACGACGTGCTTGATAACACAAGCGTGTTTATGCCCGGAAAGAGCGAGCTTCGTATGCTCTCCGGCAAGGAGGA
>JAFQNM010000158.1 GCA_017395885.1 Clostridia bacterium
CGGAGAAGCAGGCTCTTGCGGCAGTTGGCCAGCCTGAGCTCATGAGGCTGTATGAGCGTCTTTTTGCGGCCTACGGATATAACGTTGGCCAGATACTTATGACCCGTGATATAGTTGATGATCCTCACCGCCTTGATCTGGCGAGGGGCACCTTCACAAAGCTTTTCGAGCTTGGCTGTGTTCCCATCGTCAACGAGAACGACTCCATTTCAACAGAGGAGATCAGGTTTGGCGATAACGATACTCTTTCTGCATACGTGGCCATCGTATCTGAGGCTGACCTGCTGATAAACCTTTCTGATATTGACGGACTTTACGACAGCGACCCTCATAAAAACCCGGGTGCCCGTCTTATTGAAAGGGTAGAGTGCCTTGAAGACGTAAAGGCCTTTGCCGGTGATGCGGGAAGTGATGTTGGAACAGGCGGAATGGTAACGAAGATCCGTGCCGCAGAGATCGCACTCAAGGGCGGCATTCCCATGATAATAACAAACGGTGCCGATCCCGAGGTGCTTTATAAGATATGTGACGGAGAGGCAGTCGGCACCTATTTCGTGCCCGGAGAGGAGAATTGAGTAATGGAAGTATTTGAAAGCGTAAAGGCTATATGTGAAAGAGCAAGAGCGGCTTCTCCCGCCATTGCATCCGCAACGGGAGAGAGAAGAAACGGCTTTCTGCTTTCCTTTGCCCGTCTCCTCTGTGAGAATGCAGATGAGCTGCTGGCAGCAAACAAAAAGGATACCGAGGCGGCAGGTGCGGCAGGCATCTCCTCGGCAATGCTTGACAGGCTGACCTTGACAGAGGCCAGAATAAAGGGACTTGCAGACGGCATTACTGCCCTTGTGGGTCTTTCCGATCCCCTTGGCGGCGGCGAGGTCTTCTGCCGTCCCAACGGCCTTGAGATCAAGAGAATAAAGGTGCCGCTGGGCGTTTGCGGAGTTATTTTCGAGGCCCGTCCCAACGTGGCGGCAGATATTGCGGCTCTTTGTATCAAGAGCGGAAATGCGGCGGTGCTGAGAGGCGGCAAGGAATGTATAAATACAAATCTTGCCATTGAGATCCTTGCAAGAAGAGCGCTGGCCGAGGCAGGCCTTCCCGAGGATGGAATTTGCCTCATTCCCTTCACACAGCGAGAGGGTGCAAATGCCCTTATGCAGATGAGAGGCCTTGTGGACGTGCTTATCCCCAGAGGAGGAAAGGGACTTATCAGAAGCGTAACTGAGAATTCCTCCGTTCCCGTTATTGAAACGGGCGCAGGAAACTGCCATATCTACGTTCATTCCGATGCAGATATCGACCTGGCTCTTTCCGTTATCGAGAATGCAAAGGTGTCCCGTCCCTCTGTTTGCAACGCAATAGAAACGGTGCTTGTAAACGGACAGATCGCAGGGGAGCTTCTCCCGCGGCTCAAGGAGGTCTTTGACAGGTGCGGCGTTGAGATCAGGGGCTGTGATAGGGTAAGCGAGCTGATAGAGTGCACTCCTGCCGCAGAGGAGGATTGGGATACGGAGTATAACGACCTTATCTGCGCTGTTAAGGTGGTGGCCTGCGAGGACTGTGCCATCAGCCATATCAACCGATACGGAACAGGCCATAGCGAGGCTATCATCACCGAATCGAAGAGGGCGGCAGAGCATTTCTGCACAATGGTGGATGCTGCCTGCGTATACGTCAATGCCTCCACAAGATTTACCGACGGAGGCCAGTTCGGCTTTGGTGCCGAGGTTGGAATCTCTACCCAGAAGCTTCACGCAAGAGGCCCCATGGGTCTTTCTGCCCTGACCACGGATAAGTATATTATCAACGGCAACGGCCAGATAAGAGAATAAAACAGTCAGACCTCTGTCTGAAAAATGGATAAATATTTATAATTTGTGATTATTTATACAGTGTTTTTTTAAAAAAACTGTTGTATTGGCACCTGAGTAGTGCTAAAATAGAGCATATTAATCCCCAAAAGAAAGAAGATGACCCCATTTGAAGAACATGAACTTCAAAAGAAAGCTCCCCGTTCCTAAGGAGATCAAGGAGCAGTACCCCCTGACAGATGAGCTTGCAAGCATCAAGGCAGCCCGCGATGCTGAGATAAGCGACGTTTTCACAGGCAAGAGTGATAAAATGGTGCTTGTTATCGGCCCCTGCTCAGCAGACCGTGAGGACAGCGTTCTTGATTACTGCACCCGCCTTGCCCGCCTTCAGGAGAAGGTAGAGGATAAGCTTATCCTCATTCCCCGAGTATATACAAACAAGCCCCGTACCACGGGTGACGGATATAAGGGCCTTGTTCATCAGCCTGACCCCGAGAAGGCCTCCGATATGATAGGCGGCATCATCGCCATCAGAAGGCTGCATACTGCAGTTCTTGCCGAAACGGGCCTTTCAACAGCAGATGAAATGCTTTATCCCGATAACTACCGTTATCTTTCAGACCTGCTCTCCTACGTTGCCATAGGCGCAAGAAGCGTAGAGAATCAGGAGCACCGCCTTACCTCCAGCGGCATTGATATTCCCGTGGGTATGAAAAACCCCACCAGCGGAGATATTTCGGTAATGCTCAATTCCATTATGGCGGCACAGCATCCCCATACGTTTATTTACCGTGGCTGGGAGGTAGATACAACGGGTAACCCCCTTGCCCACGCCATTATGAGAGGATACGTAAACCGCCACGGAGAGGCTATACCCAACTATCATTTTGAGGATCTCGAGCATCTTTATGAGGCGTATTGCAAAAAGGGCCTTGATAACGTAGCCCTGATCGTTGATACGAACCATTCAAACTCTGCAAAGAAGTATCGGGAGCAGCCCAGAATTGCAAAGGAAGTGCTTCACGCCTGCCGCCATTCCGAGGATATCAAGAGAATGACAAAGGGCTTTATGATCGAGTCCTATATTGAGGACGGCGCACAGAAGATAGGCGAGGGAGTATACGGAAAATCCATAACAGACCCCTGTATCGGCTGGGCAGGAACCGAGCGCCTCGTGCTTGATATGGCAGACCTTATCTGAATGTAAATAAAAAACGTCTCTCCTCTGAAGAGACGTTTTTTGTTTCAGGAAAAGATCATGACCCACAGTTCGACACTACGGTATTGAACTCTGTCATCCTGAGGAGGTTATACTCTGTCATCCTGATGGGAGAAAAGGATCACCCAGATATTCTTTTTTAAGCTTTTGCACTGCTCGATCACGTGCCTTGTTCCCTTAGACCTTCCGTTCCAAAATGCTATTACAAGATCGGCATATTCGATTATCTGTATATTTCTTTTCAGCGGTGCTCCCTTTTTGTATTTTTCGTATTCCGGCAAAAA
>JAFQNM010000159.1 GCA_017395885.1 Clostridia bacterium
TTCCATTTCATCCTTTGTATAGGGGCCTGTGCCGCTGCCGAGCAGATCGCCGGAATCAACAAAGCCCTGCAAAAAATACCGTTTTGCTCCCTTTATCAGCCTTCCGATGCCCTCCATATCCTCAAAAAGAACAGCACCCTTGGCAACCGTTGTTCTGAACTCGTAATCAACGGCTCCCGAAAGGAGAAACTCAACGCTCTCCTTCACGTTTTCAATGTTAACGGGGCATCCTGCCGCCCGGCTATATCCCTCGGGGCTTGATTTTATATCCATTGCCACGTAATCAACAAGTCCTTCGCTGCAACGCTCACGAAGCCTTTTGGGGAAAGAGCCGTTCGTATCAAGCTTTACAAGAAAGCCCTTTTCCTTTATCCTTTTCAGAAACAGGGGCAGCTCTCTCTGCATAAGAGGCTCCCCTCCCGTGACGGCAACGCCCTCCAGCACGCCCTCTCTTTTAGAGAGAAATTTAAAAAACTCCTCCTCGGAGATGCTTTCTCCCTCACCGAGAACGAGGCTTGCGTTATGGCAGAAAGGGCAGCGGAAGTTGCATCCCGCAAAGAACACCGTGCAGGCACACTTGCCCGGAAAATCAAGCAGCGTCAGCTTCAAAAGTCCGTTTACAGTCATATCCTTTATCCTTTTTTCTTAATATGAAAGGGGGCGTTGCGCCCCCTCTCCTTATGCTTTTCAGTTTTACTGCTGATATACTCTGATTCCCTGTGAATCGTCGGCGCTGTGTCCGTTCTTCCATATAGCATAGGTACACACAGGTGTATCAAAGATGGTCATTCCGATGTGGAGACATTTATCGGGAGTATAGCTGATGGAATCACCGGTCTTGCCGATGGCCTCGCCCTTTTTCACTTCCGTTCCAACCTCAACGGTAACCTCGCCCAGGTGGGCATACCAGGATTTCAGGCCGTAGCCGTGGTCAACGACCACTGTATAGCCGCAGTAGTCAAGGCGGCCTGCATAAACAACAACGCCATCAAGGTTTGCCTTGATATCCTTGCCCTTTGATCTTACGGTAAAGTCCACGCCGGTGTTGCGGTAGGAGTCGTCAGTGCCGCTCACGTTGAGCGTATCACCGAAGCCGTACTTATATGTGATAATATCTGTATCTGTATCATCGTCATAATAAAGGGTCTCACCGATATCCCAGTATCTGACGGCGCTTTCTGCCTTGGCGATCTCACGGAGGACCTCCTCAGCCTTGCCCTTCTCACCGATGATGCTGTCGGCGCCGGTGATGGAAACGTTACGGTCCTTAAATGTGGGGCGGCCGTCAAAGGCGCCTCTTTCCTTAAGAGTTATATCAATAGTTTTGGAGGAGCCGCCGTAGTTGAAGGTGAGAGCATAGCTGCCTGCGGTAAGATTCCAGTTGAAGGGGATGAGGGCCATTACGGAATCTGTTTCGCTATCGCTGTAGAACACGGGAGTGAAATGAATATCAGGCTCGCTCTGGAAGGTGATCTTGGAGGGGTCGTTAACGTTGATACCCGTTACGCAGATGAACTCGCCTATCTGGATCTCGGTAATGCCTGCATAGAACTCAGCGGGGGAAGTGAAGAATGCATCGAATTTGTAGGACTGCTCTCCGTAATACGTTCTGTTTGCATCCTCATACCACTTTGCAAACGCCTCAATGGAAACGTCTGTATTAGAGGGGATGGGCTGAGAGGCAAGGGTAGTCAGGTCTCCGTTGAAGGTATAGCTCTGTCCGCCCGTTTCCTTATCTACGATCTTGAGAGTGAGACTGTCAGGTGCAACGGTGAAATCAAAGGAGAGGCCGCCCTCAAGAGAGATGCTCTCACACTCGTTTACCGTAACAGCGGCAGAGTCAAACTCAACGTACTCTCCGTTAACGTTCTTAAACTTCCAGATAAGGGAGTCGGGAGATGTGCTGTTTCCGGAAACGGAAAGTGCAGGGGCAGTTCCGTTTTCAAAAAGGCTTGCGCTGTAGGCGCCGTTGAGAAACTCCTCGGCATGCTTTTTATCCATTCTGTAGGACTTGCCGTCGTTTGTGTTAACGTAATAGCAGTCCTGTGAATTGGTGGTATAGTAGAGCTTATATGCAAAATTATCCACCGTTGTTTCAACTGTGAGAATATAGGGGTAGTTCTGTTCGATGCTGGTGGGGAGGCTCTGAACCTCCTGGCCGCCTGCTATGGTATCGAGGAAGAACTGCATAAGCTCCTTCTTTTCTCCGTCTCTCTCAAAGACAAAGTTGTTGCCCTTTGTATCCGTCAGCTTAACGGATACGGTGTTGTAGCTTGCAGCCTCACCGCCCTGCATCATTGCATAGTTGACGATGGACACCACGGTGGGGATAACGAGAGCTATGGCAAGAATTACTATAAGAAATTTATTTTTCATAAATGACTTCACTTTCTGAGCCTCTTGGGCAGGTGAAAAGTTATACTTGCGGCACGCCGCATTTTCACCCTTTTCATAAACGAACATATTTCTATCTAATCACAGATATTATACTATTTTTTAATATGAAGGTCAAGTACCTTTTCTGTCAATTGCGCAAAGCCTGAGACAAATATTGTCGTATTATGGGAAGAATACCGGTTTTTTGACATTTTTTGTTTACAAATCATCAAAGTGGTGTTAAAATATAGTATCCTTCAAATAGGCCGAAAGGAGCTTATATGAAAAGGGAAAAGAAAGAAAAAAAGCAAAAGCAAAAAAAGATCAAGGACTTCCGCAGGGTTAAAACAGTTCCCGCAATGCAGGCCATAACCCCATTTATAATGACCAACAGAGTGGGAGCTATGAACCTGATGACGGACCGCTTTAACGTGACGGGTCTTGATAAATACCTGAAGCAGAAAAGAGCCGAGGGCCTGACGGGAATAACAGCAATGCACGTTATCATTGCCGCATATATCCGCCTTGTATCTCAGCGCCCTGCCCTTAATCGCTTTATCAGAGGCCAGCGTATCTGGACACGCAGGTCTATAGAGATATCTCTCACCATCAAAAAGGAGATGACTCTTGAATCTCCCGATACGGTCGTTAAGGTTATCTTTGAGCCCGATGCAACGGTTGAGGATGTTTACAAGAAGATGACCGCCGTTATCAACGAATACAGAAACGATCCCGGCGGAGACTTTGATAACACGGCAGGCTTTCTCTCAAAGGCGCCCACCCTGCTTCTTAAGTTTACAATTGCAATGCTGAGAACTATGGACTTTTTCGGTCTGCTCCCCAAGTTTCTTGAGAAGGTCAGCCCCTTCCATTGCTCTATGTTCATAACCTCAATGGGCTCTCTCGGCATTCCTCCCATATATCATCATCTCTACGATTTCGGCACCTGCCCCGTTTTTCTCTCCTTCGGTGCAAAGAAAAGAGAATACAAGCTTAATCCGGACGGCTCTCTCTATAAGGAGCAGTATATAGATATGTCCTTTGCTCTGGATGAGCGTATCTGCGACGGCTTCTATTATGCCTCAGCGCTTAAGATGATGAAGCACCTTATCCGAAATCCGGAGGAGCTTGATAACCCTCCTGCAAGGATCTTTGAGGATATTGAGTGACCGGTTTTGTTAAAGCTTACATAAACCATTGCCATTTTTTGTAAAAAACGCAGAAATTGAAATTCTCCCTTGACAAAAAAAGCAAGACGGGTTTATAATCGAAGCATCAATAAAAGGCTGTGACGAAGACGGCTAACGTCCCTCTCATTTCAGAGAGTCTGCGGGTGGTGCGAGCAGACATGACGGGCAGGTGCTATCCCTTCCGAGCCGGGAGTCCGAAACAGAGGCAAGTAGGCGCTCCCCGTGATTGCGACGTAACGGCAAAGGACTTGATAGAGTCCCCTAAGTGGCACCTTTGGTGCAATTTGAGTGGTACCGCGAATATTCGATTACGATGTTCGTCTCAAAGTTTGAGACGGACTTTTTTTATTCAGCCCGCCTCACATGAAAAA
>JAFQNM010000160.1 GCA_017395885.1 Clostridia bacterium
AGGAATATCTCTACATCTACTACGGACCCGGATATGAATATATTTTCGAGTACATCGGAATGCAGACCGAGGCGGGTGACCGGTGCGGTACCTGCTTCGTTAACAACTTCGACCGTCCCGGTGATATGTTCTCCTATGAGTATCTCGGCGAGAATTATGAGGAAATGAGAGGTCTTATAGAGTCTGCTCTTGCAATGACAGATAACCCCGACCAAATCGAGAGACTTGAGCATCTTCTCGTTTGCTGTGATTTTATGGCACTCTCTGCTCTTCACACAGATTGGTACGTTAACGGCGAAAACGTTGACCTTTATACCGAGCGCTACACATGGATGTACAGCAAGATGGTTGAATACGATATGACCGTGTTCTCAAGCGATCTCTACTCTGTGCCCGACACCTGTGACTTCACCGTAAATCCCATGATCCAGATCTACGGCTCAGGAACCAGACGTGCAGGAGTTTATCCGTAATATTTCTACAGACAAAGTCCCCCTTGAAAAGCATTTAGCTTTTCAAGGGGGATCTTTATTTTAGTGATTACTGAACATTACAAGCTTATCTCTTACGTCAAGGTCAACGTCTATTTCAGACTGGTCGCCCTTGAAGATCACCATGTTTCCGCCCGGCTTCACATAGCCAAGAACGATGGTGGGATTTTGCTGTATCTCGGGAATCGAATCATCAACGGATGAATCATACACCGCTCTGACAAACTTATCTGCAGTTGTTTTTGCGGGAAGCTCATCAAAGAATCTGCTTACCTTCTTTATATAGACCTCTTTACTGTCATATCCCTCGCCGTAGCCGTCATCATAAGTAAGAATATCTATATAGAAATCGAAAAGTGCCTCCTTCTCGCCTATCTGCGTTATCATCTTACTTATATATCTGTTACTGATTACTACGTTATTTACGCTATAGCTGTTCACTATATCGTGATGCTTGGGGTCGATGATCTCAACGATAAGGTCTATGCTCTCAACGTCAAAATCGGGGTTCTCTTTCTTCTTTGTATTGACGATGTCCTGTACGTATACAAGGTTTGCAAGCGCATTTGCATCTATATCCTCGTTCAGCGCTTCATCATCGGAAAGGATGAGCACACTGGTATCCTCCTCGTTTTCCGTTACAAAGTCATCTATTGTCTTGCATATGAGATCCTTATCATATATCTCGGCTGCCACCGTTCTGATAACGAAGGGATACTCCTTATAATAATTCATTCTCTCGAGGTTCTTTTCGTCATCTATAACGATGATACGAAGAATGCTCTCATCGCTGTCCTTGAGGCCCCACTCGTTACAGAAGGACACAAAGCCTCGCATTATATCCTTGCATCTGCTGTTATGACCGAGGATGATTATATTCTTCTGCTCTATCCAGTAATTTCTGTTGAGCGCCACCTTATAATCGGATTTTTCAACCGTTGAGGTCTTATTGATATCCTTCTCTGCTGCGGTAGAATAATACATATAGGATTTACCCTTCTCCTCCATCACGGTGAGAGGAAGGGCATGCTTATGAGTTTTTAAATAGGATTTGATAAACTCCTTCTCATTCTCCACCCTGCGCTCCTCTGTATAGAAGGCAGCTCCCTTATTAGAGAGCAGGTCTCTGTATGCCAGGTTCAGCTCAGGCATAAGAGAGAACTGAGAAAGAAGATATCCCAGTATCTCATTGACGTTTACGGGAACGATGTTGCACTTTCCGTCTACCTGCTTGGCTTCAATGATCTTATCAACCAGCTCAGCGGTCCAGCTATCTGTGACCTCAACGATGATCTTCTGATTATCGTTTGAATAATCAGAGGAGGTGATATCGGCCACCTGCATCAGAGTCTTTACCGTCTGAGAGTTTCCACGGCTTCTTGAATCTATCCTTTCACGGTGCTCATACTTGCACACGGTATTATTGATATCGTTTCCGAGTATGACGATCATTCTCGCTTTATCGAGAGAAATATCCATCAGCTGCTTTGATGAGAAAACGTCTCCATCTCTGACAATAACTGTGATATTCTTTTTAAAGCTGTGACGCATCATATACAGTTTTTTTAAAAACCGGCTCTTATGCTTACAGCTTCTCATTATCTCGGCATTTTCCCTTGCAACCGTATCGGAAATACGCTCGTTGATCTCCTTTTCAATCTCGTTCTTTCTTGAGTTTACAAGAACGACCACCTTCTGCTTTGTATCGCAGTACATAAGGTCATTGACGATCTCAGATGCACGCGTATTCCAGTTGAGGATAACTGCATGATTTGATATTTTCAGCTTTCTTGCGCCTGTATTGGAGTTCTCTATGAACTTTGAAATGTAGTTTGTAATATAACCGATGACTGCACCCGTGAAAGAGATCATTCCTATAAGAACGATAAACAGGCATATAATAACGACCGCTACCCTTGCACCTCCGATATCGGATACTACAAACTGGATACAGCCTGCATCAAGTATCATTGTCAGCGTACAGAAGGCGGCCTCAAGAAAGCCCATCTTTTCTGTTCCGTCAAGGGCAAAGCTGCTAATTACCAACGCAGATATAAGGAAAAATACAATATTAAACAATAGTATGGCACCAAGCACCATTCTGCCCGGATGCTTTACAAGCACTATATTAAGCCATTCTTTGAGCTTTCTCATTATTCCTGTGCTCCGTTCTTCATTATTTTATTGAGCTCCTTTTCGGTTACAAACGAAACGGAGCCGTTGAAGCATCCCTCTATCTCAACCTGTTTATCAAGGGGACACTCCAGCACGTAATATGCTTCAAAGCCTGCAGAGGCAAGGCCTGCAAAATCTATTCCCTCATCATACTCAAGGGCAAGAGCCCCGCCCTTTGCACCCTCAAGAACGGAAAGATCTGAAATATAGTTTCCATATACTGCCAGATAGCTGTAATAAACGTTGCTGTCCACAGCAAGGTCAAGCTCGTCGATGCTGTTATAGGAAAGATCCAGAGTGATTCCGTTTCCGTCATCCTTTCCGCAGAAGCCGTTAACGTAGTCTATATAGTTATTGGAAACGTTAAGATATGTGAGTGCCTTGAACTCATTAATTCCGTCAAGGTCCAAAATGCTGCAATCGGATGCAGATATGTACTTAAGTGACGTACAGCCCTGAAGATCATCAAAATCGTAGATAGAGTTTCCGTCCAAAACGATCTCTGTAAGGCTTGTGCTGCCTGAAATGGCACTGAGATTATACACGGAGCTGTTATTTGCAACATTAAGCTTAACGATTGAGCCTGCAGAGTTCTCGAGCTCGCTGAGATCTCCAAGGCTATTATTGCTGAGGTCTACAGTTTTGAGAAGCGTTGCGTTTGCAAGGCCGTCTATATTATAGAGGTCGTTGCTATGTGCATTTATATGCTCAAGGCGGATGCACTTTTCAAGGCCCTCCAGATCCTCAAGCTTATTCTTTTCAACGTTCAGCTCTACAAGATTCTCAAGCTTGGAAAGGCGGCTGAGGCTCTTAAGCTTATTGCCTCCGATTGAAAGAACCGTCAGCTCCTTGCAATCGGATATCTCCTTCAGCGCATCATCTCCAAGAGATAGACCGCTGATATCAAGGCTTGTGAGGCCCTTAAGATCTGAAATAAATTTCACCTCTGCAATACCCGTATCCCTTATGGACAGGCTGGTGAGGGTATCTGCAAGAGAGGAGATGCCCTTGAGCTTTGTAACGTCGGGGTTTGTGTTGATATCAAGCTTTGTAAGCGTTGAGCCTGCAAGATCGAAGCTCTCAAGATGCTTATCCTTTAGGCCGCAGTTTTCGATTATGAGAACGTCTGTTACCTTTTCGGATACAAATCCGATATCCTTATCGGGGAGCTTGCAGCTTGTAAGACGCAGGGTAGAAAGAGACTTGAACTTTTTAATATTATCAACGTCACTTTCTGTCAGCTCAATCCCCTCAAGCTCCAGAGTAGTGTCGGATTTTTTGTACTCCTGCCCTGCTATTGTAATACCTGATCCCATGATAAGCACAGCGGCAAGCACTAAAACAAGCACTGCAGCGGCAACAGCACCACCGATCACAAAAATCTTTTTGGGAAAGCTCTTTTCAGCCTTTTCACGGGGCTCCTTCTTTACCTTTTCTTTCTTAGGCTTTTCCTTCTTCTCTGCCTTAGGCTTTTGCTTCTTCTCTGCCGCCTTTTCCTTTGCAGGCTTTTCGGGTACAATATCGGGCTCGGACACAGGTGCAGGCTGAGGCTGAGGCTGAGGCTCAGTCTCGGGCTCAGGCTCAGCCTGAGGTGCGGGAACAGGCTTATCTGCCTCTTCTACACTCTCCTGTACAATTTCGGAATTGATACCGAGGAGAGCACGGATCTCTCTGAGCATCTTTTCTATTGCTGCAGTTTTGCTCTCATATGCCGCATACCGCTGAACGTTTGTGAGATAAAAATTAAAATCGTCCTTCAGCTCGCAATCCTCAAGCATAAAGGGCAGGATCGTTTTACCTGCATTGATCGCCTGGTCTATCTCCTTAGGCACCCACTTGGATTCTTGAGATTTTTCTGAAAGAATGAGGACAAAGACCTTACAGTTTCTGATAGCATGGGGGATCTCCACTGCATAGCTGGAGCCACCGGGAATACTCATGGGAGCCATCCAGCACGTAATTCCGTTGCTTTCCAGCACGGATTTTACCCATATTGCATCATCAAATTCCTCAGTTTTATAGCTTATAAAAACGTCTTTATTTGCCATTTTTCGCTCTCCGAATTTACAAATACTTATATTTAATTAATTATACTATATATATACTTTTTTGTCAAATAAAAGAATTAATTTTTCATCTGTATGTCAAATAATTCTATCGCACCGCTTGACAAATAACCTCCTGTGTTATATAATAGCATAGTTAAATATGGAGGCATAGCTCAGCTGGTTAGAGTACTTGCTTGACATGCAAGGGGTCACTGGTTCGATCCCAGTTGTCTCCACCATGTAAAAAACCTCTTTTGTCTACCGGACAAAAGAGGTTTTTTACAATGATATCCGTTCCCTTCGGTCACGGATGATATACCCTGCGGGTATGATATCTGCTTCGCAGATGATATACGCTTCGCGTATAAAGGAACGGATATTATTATGAGTGAAGCGAATAACAAGGTTCTGCCGAAGGCAGGTTCTTATATCATGCTTGCGAAGCAAGTATATCATACGGCTTGCCGTATATCATATCGCGCAAGCGATATATCATTGAAAAATGCAACTTTTAATGATATAACGAAAAAACACCTTTTCGCCGGAGCATTGGCAAAAAGGTGTTTCTCTTTATTAACTTACGCCATCTTGTTGATTGCTACTGCGAACTGGCTCTTCTTGTGAGCTGCCGCATTCTTGTGGATGATATTGCGCTTTACAGCCTTATCAACAACTACAACTGCAGGCTTATATGCTGCCATTGCTGCTGCCTTATCGCCGCTTTCAACTGCTGCGTAGAACTTCTTGATGATAGTCTTCATCTGGCTCTTGAACATCTTGTTACGAAGAGTCTTAGTAGCAGTAACTTTTACACGCTTCTTTGCACTTTTAATGTTAGGCATTATTTTGTCCTCCTGATTAAAAT
>JAFQNM010000161.1 GCA_017395885.1 Clostridia bacterium
ATTTACGGCTCTTTGCCCCATTTATGCCGCCTTTATTATAAAATCCCGCTCTGAGGGCTACAGGTTCACCTCGTTTCTCTGCCTGCTCTCCTCGGTTGCTTATCTTCTGGTAACGGAGGAGATGGCCTTTGCTCTTATAGCTGCCGTCTCCACAGCGCTTTTCCTCTTCATCACCGGCTCCAGATACGTTTATATTACAATTTGTGCAGCCCTTAGCGGCAGCGTTGTTCTACTGTTCTCCGGCTCCTTCGGCAACAGGCTATACGGATATATTGCAAGGCACGTTGCCGAGGCCTACAATCAGGCCAAGGACCTTTCATATGCAGCCGGCAGCTCCTCTGTTTCAGGATACTCCTTCTGCGGCCAGGGCTTTGGCGAAAGCTTATCTGAAACGGGCAGCTTCTACTACGCTCTCGTATATCATCTCGGCATCGTTGGATTCGTTATTCTTTGTATGCTCCTGTTCTTTATCCTTTCGGATTCAACGGTAACGGTTATCCGCTCTTACCGCTCAAGGCTCTGCGATGAGGCTCTGCAACGCTTCTCTGCCATCGGCACCCCCGCCGAAATGAGGACCTGCATTATCGCCCTCTCCTGCTCAGTTATTGCCTGCATTGCCTGCGGCACCTTTATAAACTATTTTAACAACGAGTCCTCGTTCTTGCTTTTCTTCCTGCTCTGCGGACTTTGCTCCGCTTATACGGGATGCGCGAAAAACGATT
This sequence comes from Clostridia bacterium, assembly GCA_017395885.1. Classification (GTDB taxonomy): domain Bacteria; phylum Bacillota; class Clostridia; order Oscillospirales; family CAG-272; genus Avispirillum. Next base: position 723 of record JAFQNM010000161.1, read on the forward strand.
TTGGCGTAGCAGAGGGCTCCGTTGGATGCATACAGTCTGCTGACCGTTCTTCGGTCACTCTCTGATGCCGAAAAGGAGTGATCCAATTGAACTTGAATACGAAAAAGAAAAAGAGTATCAACTTTGTTGACCTCATTATCATAATTGCCCTTATCAGCGCACTTATCCTTGCGGGAACGGTTATTTTCAGAGACGTGGCCGGCGGTGACAGGGTAACCGTCAGCTATACGGTGAAGGTGGAGCCAATTGACACCACCTTCGTTTCAAAGGCTGCCGAGGGCAACGGCGTTTACGATTTCGAAACTGCTGAGTTTATAGGAACCGTTAGCGCAGTTTCCGATGCTCAGGCCTACAAGAGAAGCTACCGAGAGGACGGAACCGTTAAGGACTCCGTTATCGAGGGCATGAGCGTTCTCTACATCACCGTTGAGGCTGAGGCTATCCGTCGAGACAACGGCTATGCCATCGGAAGCACTCTGGTGGGTATAGGCAGGGAGCTGGAGATCAGGCTCCCCAACCTCTACTGCAGCGGTGAATGCGTCAGAGTAGAGGTCATAGAAGAATGACCTGCCATTTTTTCTAAAAGAAAGGAACGGTATTTATAATGGATGTTTCATCTCTTGTTTCTGCTGAGCTGACCTCTATCATCACGGCACTTTTCATTGCTATTATTGCAGTTTCCTGTGCCGCTCTGGTCTCCTATACCACAACTCCCCCTGTGAGACTTCTGGCGTTCAGAATAGGTGCCATAGATATCCCCACCGATGCTCGCCGTATGCACAAAAAGCCTATTCCCCGTATCGGCGGACTTGCTATTTTCGCAGGCTTTCTCGTTGCAACTGTAGTATTCTGCGAGCCAACCGCACAGCTCTTCGCTATCTGGATAGGTGGCGGCATTCTCGTTGTTCTCGGTATTCTTGACGATATTTTCCGCCTCCCCGCTCTCATAAAGCTGGTGGTCCAGCTCTGCGTTGCAGGCATTGCCGTTTCCTTCGGCATTCTCATTGAGCATATAACCCTCTTCGGAGCACATATAGAGTTTGGATATTTCTCTATTCCCATTACGATAATCTGGATAGTCGGCCTCTCAAATGCCATCAACCTTATCGACGGTCTTGACGGCCTTTCCTGCGGCGTCAGCGCCATTACCTCCATCTCCATATTCATCGTTATGCTCATAACGGGTGACTACACCTCCGCCCTTATTACCGCTATTCTCAGCGGTGCCTGTCTGGGCTTCCTCCCCTACAACAAAAACCCCGCAAAGATATTTATGGGCGATACGGGAGCGCTCTTCCTTGGATACACCCTCTCCATCATCTCTGTTCAGGGTCTGTTCAAGCTTCACACAATGCTCTCCTTCCTGGTTCCCCTCTCCATCTTTGCGCTTCCCATTCTGGATACGCTTATCGCCATTGTCCGCCGTGTCATTCACGGACAGAGTCCCTTCCACCCCGACCGCGGCCACTTTCACCATAAGCTGGTGGATATGGGCTTCTCCCACAAGGAGGCCGTTAAGATCCTCTATGCCATCTCCGGCATCATGGGTCTTGTTGCCGCAACATATACCGAGGCAATGTTCCAGGAATCCACAACAAGACTTTGGAAGACTGTTGTGCTCCTTGTAGCTGCCGTTGTTATCCTCATTCTCATCTTCATCTGCATGAAGAAGCCCAGCACCAGGATCCTCTCAGGCCTTGCTGAGCACGTGAGCGAAATAAGGCTGGAGGCTGAAAAGCAGGAGCGAGAGGCAAAGGAAAAGGCTGAGGCTGAGGCCGAGGCCCACGAAAAGGCACTTGCCGCAGAAAAGAAAAAGAACTCAAAAAAGAAAAATAACGAAAAAAGCAACTGAGAAGCTCCCCCTGTTCTCCGGCTGTTTTCAGAGCCGGTTTGTACCTTTTTGAAAAACCTTGAAAAGATACAAAT
>JAFQNM010000162.1 GCA_017395885.1 Clostridia bacterium
GCAGAGCGGAGATGACGGAAATCTCATGCTCAACGCTTCTGCCGCCGAAAAGTACGCAAAGATTGATCTTCATAAGCCTCCGCCTCCTTAATAGTTATCGGGAAGGTCGTTTTCAAGAAGAACGACCTTCTTTTTATCTGTTTTAAGTGAATATACCTTATTCATTCCATCGCCGATGGAGCTTGCAACGTATATCTTTTCCTCAGGATATCCGGCTTCAAGAAGGCCTCTCTTTATAGGAGCAGCTCTCCTCTCTCCAACGAGCACAACAAAGTCGCAAACTGCGGCTGCCTGTGCACCGAATGCAGCATTAAGCTCCTCCTCCTTTGCTCCCAGCTCTACCATACCGGGGGTTACGAGGATCTTATACTCCTCAAAGCAGGAGAGTGCCTCGAGAGCAGCCTTGGCACCTGCGGGGTTTGAGTTATATGCATCATCAATAACTGTAAGCTCTCCCTTTTCAATGAGCTCAAGGCGGTGGGGAACTGGCTTTATGCTATTGATCCCCTCCTCCATTTCCTCGGGAGTTATGCCATAGCTGTCTGCTATTGCAACGGCTCCGCAAAGGTTCTGCACGTTATGTGCTCCGAGAAGGCAGGTGCGAAAAACGTATTCTCTGCCATCGGGATATGTAACCGCAAACTCTGTTCCCTTTTTGGAAACGGAGATGACCCTTCCTCGATAATCAGCACCTTCAACAGTTCCGTAAGTAACGGCGCCCTCTCTTTTTTCCTCTGCAATATACTCGTTATCTATATTGAGGAAGGCCTTGCCGCCGTTTATGTTGTCTGCAAGGGCCATCTTTGTGGATACAATGTTATCCATCGATTTGAAGGATTCAAGGTGCTGAGGGCCGACAGAGGTCACGATACCGTCACGGGGATGGACTATATCGCAAAGCTCCTTAATTTCTCCCTTCTTCTTTGCACCCATTTCGCAAACGAATATCTCATGGTATCCGCGCAGGTATTCACGGACGGTGATCGTTACGCCCATGGGGGTGTTATAGTTTTGGGGGGTCATAAGCACGTTATATCTCTGCTTGAGGATCGCTGTGAGAAAATGCTTCATGGAGGTTTTTCCGTAGCTTCCCGTAATGCCTATGATCTTGAGATCGGGGCAATCTGCGAGTATCTTCTTTGCATCGTTGAGATAATGATTTCTCACCGCAGCCTCTACAGGAGCGTTTATGAGATTGGCAAGGAACAGAATATAGGGGCAAAGCACGTATGCCCCAAAAAGAACAGCATAGAAAATCCCATTAACGCCTGCTGCGGGAAGAGCTAAGGCTACCGCCGCAAAGGCTACCGTGAGAATTGCATAGGTCACAGCCATTCTCTTTACACGGGCAGTGAAAACAAGAGGTGTCTTTGCTTTTTTTCGGGGAAGCTCTGCGACCGCAAGAACTGAAAACACTACCGCAAGAACTCCGTGAAGGGCAAGAACGTGGGTGCCCTCATCCTTTTTCCAAAAATCAGAAAACAGAGTCAGCGCCATAAAGAACAGCGCAAAAAACCTGTACACGGAAGCAGATATATTCTTTGTCATCCATTTCAGATGGGTTCCTGCTCCGTAGGAATTGAGCTGGAACATATGCACGTTTTTCAAAAACGCTGTTGCCATTGCAAATATATATGTGATAACACAGGCAATACTGATATAAAGCTCCATATATTTTTCCTTTCAGTATCAGTTAATATTGAGATATGATCTGATGATGGCATTGAAGATGCCGGGATTGTCAAGCCACGAAAAGTGGCCTGCTCCCTCTATTCGGGCAAGGCCTGCATTGGGCATCAGCCTTTCCATAAGAATTCCGTCGGAAAGGGGAGTTGCATCGTCCAGCGTTCCCCAAACGAGCAGAACCTCTTGCTTTATTTTTTCAAAAAGAGGAGTCAGGTCCTCGTTAACAGCCTTGACAAGGCAGCCTCTCATTACGGGAGATGCAGCAGCATAGTCTGCGCTTCCCTGCTTAGCCTGCCAGCGCTCCACCGCCTTCGGGAAAAGCTTTTTCATAGGTGCACTGAGCATTATCCTTTTGCCTATCTTATACGTGGTGACCTTTATTTTATAGTTAAGACCTCTTTTGGGAAGAACACCTGCAGCATCCACAAGGATTATCTTTGATATTTCAAAGGGCAAAGCCTCACGGCTTGCCAGCTTGATTATTACTCTGCCGCCGTAGGAATGACCCATCAGAATGACCTTTTTCAGTCCAAGGGCAACGATGAATTCGCACACGGTATCTGCAAATTTATCTACGGGCCAAGGCTCCAAAGGCTCATCGCTTTCTCCAAATCCGGGCAGAGAGGGAGCAATTGCACGGTATCCCTCGCTTATCAAAGCGGATAAGGGAGCATACGGTTCTCTTTCCTTCGACCAGCCGTGAAGGATAACGACTGCATCGCCCTCGCCACAGTCCGAATACTCTATATTTAATCCGTTAACCAAAACCTTCATAGTTACCTCATTGTATCACACAGCTATACATATTAAATATATCATATCTGTTATTTTATGTCAAGGAAAACGGATTGCTACATACAAATTTCTTATTATTTCTTTTGTACTTCAATCTCCCCGATAAACAGAAATTTGAAGGGTGATGCTATTATTATATTAATTTTCTTCTCTGTTTGAATGGGTCCGGAGCTTTATTACCGATTTGCAAAAAAATCCTGCAAAAGCTTTGCTTTTGCAGGACTCATTTTATTTTTTTGACCAAAGAGCTTTTATAAGCTCTGCCGTTTTTTCATCTGCTATATCGGAAAGGTCGCAGCCGTGGCGGATCCGCTCTCTCGCATAGGTTGAGCTCATATACGAAAGTGTGGGGTTTGCGGGAATAAACACGGTCTCTATACCCTTATGAAAATGCTTCATTATTTCGGAAAGTGAATACTCATAATCAAAATCCGTTGCATTACGTACTCCCTTTGCTATAAATTCGATTCCGTTCTCCTTTGTATAGTCGGAGGCGAGTCCGCAACAAACTGCACATTTGACATTTTTGATCTCTCTCGTTGCGCTTTCAAGTATGGCAAGGCGCTCCTCTGCGGTGAACATTCCGGAGCTTTTCTCGGCGTTTACCATCGCTACGACGTGGACCTCATCAAATATCAGAGCCGCCCTTCTTGCAAGGTCAACGTGACCTGCGGTTGCAGGATCAAAGCTTCCGGGAATCAATACCTTTTTCATTCCTCTTTCTCCTTTGCAGCTTCAAGCAGGGTAATACGGCTTCTTCCGTATATTGCCGTTTTTACGGTCTCATATCTTTCGAAAAGCTCTGCATCATTTCCAAAAACCTGCCCCATCACTTTCTGTGAATGGTACTCTTCGCTCTTTATATCCTTCTTCTTAACGGGAGCTGTTCCGTTATCGCTCTCACAAACGATCCTCCCCCCCTCTCGGAGAAGCTCTCCCTCTGCTATAAGCCTGAGCGCTGTTGCTATATTATCGGAATCATAGGGCGGATCAAGGAAGATTATATCGAATTTTTCCCTTCCCGCCGCACTTTTAAGAAATTGCAAAAAATCTCCGGTCGATATTCGGCATCTGTCGAACAACTTGGTCTTTTTGGCGTTTGCCAAAATCACCTCAACTGCCTCTCTTGCCTGATCTATAAAGACACAGTGCTCTGCTCCTCGGCTCAACGCTTCAAGGCCCAGCTGACCGCTGCCTGCAAACAGATCAAGGCATCTTCTGCCTTCAATATCAAACTGGATCATTGAAAACAGTGCTTCCTTTGCTCTGTCGGCTGTTGGTCTTGTATTTTCTCCCTCAAGGGTTGCAAGGGCAATTCCCCTTGCGCTTCCCGTTATGATTCTCATATCTTTATCCTTTACTTATGAAAATATTCAAATACTGCTTTTGCATCTGCTTCGCTGATCTTACCTACTGCACGGATCTCCTCTGCAGTTGCCTCCCTAAGCCTTGAAATTGTGCCAAAGCTCTGCAATAGCCTTTTGGCCTTGGCAGGGCCTATTCCCTTTATCCTTTCAAGAGACGACGTTTTCAAGGTCTTTCTCTTTGCCTGGGTCATTCTTGAAACGGTGAAGCGATGCACCTCCGCCTGGAGCTTATATATGAACCTGAAAAGCTCGGGGTCACGGGCGATGCTCAGCTCTCCCGTATCGGTGACAAGCGTTCTCGTTTTATGGTGGTCATCCTTTACCATTCCGAACACGGGAATATCGTATCCCGCCTCACGGACCAGCTCTCTGATAACTCCCACGTGATTGCTTCCTCCATCCAGCAGGATCAGGTCAGGCATTTTTGCAAACGACTCATCAGACCCATCCTCCAGATGAGAAAGACGGCGGCTGAGTGCTTCTCTCATGGAGCCGTAATCATCAGGAGCTTCCTTTCCCTTTATTCTGAAATACCTGTAATCGCCCTTTTTCAGCCTTGCCTTATCTGCAACGATCATTCCGCAGGTAATATGCTCTGCACCAAGATTGGATATATCGTATGCCTCTATCCTTTCGGGCAGCACCTCAAGGCTGAGGGCCTTCGCCAGCGATGCCAAAAGCCTCTCATCCGTATCCTCCCGGCGGCGTCTCGTTTCGCTGTGGCGCACCGCATCTCTCTCTGCCATCAGGCAAAGCTTACGTCCCTCTCCCCTTACGGGTGTTCGGACGGTTATTTTTCTCCCTGCTCTTTCGGTCAGGTAATCTGCAACGAGGCTTCTATCCTCCTCGGGCATTTCAAAGGAAAGAAGTATCTCTCTCGGTATATATTCTCTTGCAGTATACAGGTTTACAAGAAATGCGGTGAACGGACTTTCTCCATCCTCCTGCTCTGCACCTGTTATCTCATCGGCACCGAACATAAAATACTCGCTATCACATATCATCCCGCCGCGGATATACAGAACGGCAGCACAATCGCAACCCTCGTGGCTGGAGAGCGCAACGATATCGCACTCTGTTTCCGGAGAAAGCTGGGTCTTTTGCTTTTCGGAAAGCTTTTGCAGAGCTGTTATGGCATCGCGGCACCTTGCTGCCTCCTCAAACCTTTCTGCCTCTGCAGCCTCCATCATTCTTTTAAACAGCGCTCCCTCGACCTCTGACGTATTTCCCTTAAGGAGCTGAATGGCACACCTTATAAGCTCTCCGTATTCATCACGGCTCACGTCTCCCGCACACAGGCCGCAGCATCTGCCTATCTGCCTGTAGACACAGGGGCGCCCACGGCCTATATCCTCCGGAAACTTCTTTTTACAAGATGGAAGACCGAGAGTTTTTTCAATGGTTGCAATGACGTTTGACACCGTATTTGAACCGGAATAGGGGCCAAAAAACGTTCCTTTTTCGCTTCTCTTTCTTGTCATTACAACACGGGGATAATCCTCATCTGTTGTTACCTTTATATAAGGATACGATTTTGCATCCTTCAAAAGAATATTATACTTGGGATTATACTGTTTTATCAGATTGTTTTCAAGAACCAGGGCCTCCATCTCCGTATCGCAGGTGATATAACGGAAATCTGCCACGTGAGACACCATTTTTTCTGTTTTCACGTTATGGGTGCCGTGAAAATATGAGCTCACTCTGTTTTTCAGCGCTCTCGATTTTCCCACGTAGATGACCTTGCCCTCCCGATTCTCCATTATATAAACTCCGGGAGACCTTGGCAGGAGAGCCGCCTTTTTTCTCAAATATTCTATTGTGCTCTCTTTTGCCATTTTCAGACCTTGTCCTTTATAATTTTAAGCAAAAAGCCGCCCATTGGGCGGCCTTTTTAATCTTATTTATCTCACTCGTTGAATCCGGTGTCGATAAGAGCACAGAGGCCCTCAACTGCTTCGTTTTCATCAGCACCATCTGCAATGATGGTGATGTTCATACCCTTTACGATACCGAGGGAAAGAACACCGAGAAGGCTCTTCGCATTGATTCTGCGATCTTCTCTTTCAACCCAGATCGAGCTCTTGAAAGAATTTGCCTTCTGAATGAAGAATGTTGCAGGTCTTGCATGAAGACCGACGTTATTTTTTATTGTTACTTCGCGTGAAACCATTTCAATTCTCCTGAGCTGAAAAATTAGGCGCCGTATTCCTACGGCTAATATTTGCTTAATTATAACAGAGAAAAAAGCTAAAATCAAGTGATTTTTCTCATTTTCTCAAATTTTGCACCGATATATAAAAATTTCGGCTGAAAAACCACCTTTTTAGGGCATTTTGTCGCCAATTTGCCCTTCTTTTTTCATCAAAGCACCTTATATCCCTGTGCTTCCACCGTTGCCTTCAGCTTTTCATCTGATATTGCGGTGCAAAGCTTTACCGTTGCCTCTCCCTTTTCGTGGGAAACAACAGCCTCGCTGACCTCGCTGAGCTCCTCAAGGCACTTCTTTACTCTTGCCTCGCAATGGGGGCACATCATTCCTTCGATTTTGAGAATCTTTTCCATTTTCTTTTTCTCCTTTTTATCTTTTTTTGATTTTTTGATCTTCCTGTCTCTTTTCGTGCTTCGCACATCTGCAAGATTGAGCCTCAGGGCATTTGTTACCACGCAGAAGCTGGAAAGGCTCATGGCCGCCGCTCCGAACATGGGAGTGAGCTCAAGGCCGAGGGCCGCAAACGCTCCTGCCGCCAGAGGGATCCCTATAACATTATATATGAATGCAAAGAAAAGGTTTTCGTATATATTCCTGAGAGTGAATCTGCCCAGGCGTATGGCGGCAACTGCATCGAGCAGGCCGGAATTAACTAGAACAACATCTGCCGAATCTATGGCAACGTCTGTTCCTGCACCTATTGCAACTCCGATATCGGCCCTTGTCAGCGCCGGAGCATCGTTGATCCCGTCCCCCACCATTATGACCTTGCCCTCACTCTGAAGGCTTCTCACAACGGCCTCCTTACCGTCAGGCTTTACCTCGGCTATGACCTCATCTATGCCTGCTCTTTCAGCCACGGCTCTTGCCGTTCTTTCGTTATCACCCGTCAGCATTACTACTCTGAGGCCCATATTCTTCAGCTGCTTAACTGCCTCTGCCGAATCCTCCTTAATTGTATCAGCAACGGCAATTATTCCGATAAGTGCTCCGTTTGCCGAGAAGAGCAGCGGTGTTTTGCCTTCTCCCGAAAGCTTATCTGCCACTTTGCTAATCTTCATATCCACAGGGCATATGCTCTCCATGTAAGAACGGCTTGCGCCGACGATATTTCTTCCTTCAACAACGGCAGAAAGTCCTCTTCCGGGCAGAGTTTTAAACTCTGATGAGGGGAGCAGACCGATCTCCATATCCCCGGCCTTTTCCACCACGGCTCTGCCAAGGGGATGCTCGCTCTTTGCTTCAAGGCTTGCTGCAAGAGTGAGAAGCTCTCTCTCCGTTATACCGACAGCCACCGTATCGGTGACTCTCATTTCCCCCTTTGTGACTGTTCCCGTTTTATCAAGCACCGCTATCTGTGCTCGGCCTGCCTCCTCCAGCGAGGCCGCAGACTTGAATAGTATTCCGTTTTTAGCACCCTTGCCGCTTCCCACCATTATGGCAACGGGAGTTGCAAGGCCCAGCGCACAGGGACAGCTTATTACAAGCA
>JAFQNM010000163.1 GCA_017395885.1 Clostridia bacterium
AAAGGGTGTGATATAATTATTTGATATTAAACAGTAAGGTGGGGTAGAATTGATAATACTGGGAATCGACCCGGGAATTGCCATCGTAGGATGGGGAGTTCTCAGGTATGAAAACGGGCGCTTCACCCCGCTTGCATACGGCTCTATACAGACAAAGGCGGGACAAAAGGCAGAGGACAGGCTCTCTCAGGTATATGACGGACTTTGCTCCATAATTGAAAAGTATCATCCCGACGTTATGTCAATAGAGGAGCTTTTCTGGAATACAAACCAAAAAACGGGTATCGTTGTTGCTGAGGCAAGAGGAGTTATCCTTCTGGCGGCAAGACGTGCAAACATCCCCATATTTGAGTATACCCCCCTGCAGGTAAAGCAAGCCATCGTTGGCTACGGAAGAGCGGAGAAAAAGCAGGTCATTATGATGGTAACCACCTTCCTTGGACTGAAGGAGCCCCCAAAGCCTGACGATACGGCAGATGCTCTTGCCATCGCCATCTGCCACGGACATTGCTCATCCTCGGTAATTGGGCAGTTTTATAATAAATGATCTTGAGGTATTGATATGTGGTATAGCGATAAATGGAACGATTACGAGCTTCTTGACGCGGAGGGCGGCGAGCGCCTTGAGCGTTGGGGAGAATACATACTTATCCGTCCCGATCCCCAGATAATCTGGACAGGAGAGAGAAGAGACCCCAGATGGAAAAGGGCCGACGGAATCTACCGTCGCTCAAAGTCCGGGGGAGGCAAATGGGTGGTATGTAACATTCCTGAGGAGTGGTGCATAAATTACGGTGACCTCACCTTCAAGCTTCGCCCTATGGGCTTCAAGCATACAGGTCTTTTCCCCGAGCAGGCAACCAACTGGGATTGGTTCTCCTCTCTCATTGAAAAGAGAGTTAAGGAAAATCCCGAGAAAAGGCCCTCCGTTCTCAACCTTTTTGCATATACGGGCGGAGCTACCGCTGCGGCTGCAAAGGCAGACGCTGCGGTGTGCCACGTTGATGCGGCAAAGGGAATGGTGCAGGCAGCAAAGGAAAACTTAAAGCTTTCCGGCCTTGAGGATGCGCCTGTGCGCTATATAGTTGACGATTGCAAGAAGTTCGTTGAGCGTGAGATACGCCGCGGACATAAATATGACGGTATCATTATGGACCCTCCCTCCTACGGCAGAGGCCCCGGCGGCGAGGTGTGGAAGCTGGAGGAGTGCGCATATGAGCTTATCAGCCTTGCGGCGAAGGTGCTTTCCGATGATCCTCTGTTCTTCCTTGTGAACTCCTATACAACAGGTCTTTCACCGGCAACCATGGGATATATGGTAATGACAGCGCTCGGCGGCCGAGGAAGGATCGAGACCGGTGAGGTAGGCCTCAAGGTAACAAGGAGCGGCCTTTACCTCCCTGCGGGAGCTGCGACACGTTGGACATCAAAGTAAATCCGGCGGATTTACTTTGAGTGATGTTTGAGCTTTGCGCAAGTGATGCGCCTTTGGCGTGTGATATTTGCCTTCAGCAAGTGATATGTTCCCTTCGGGAACGTTTGGAAGAAAGGATTTTTGTATGAGTGCGATTATAAAGGCCGAGCATCTTTCGTTTGCATATCAGGGGGATGAGGATACTGCCCCCGTGCAGGCGCTGAAGGATGTTAGCTTTGAAATAGAGGAGGGCTCCTTTGTTGCCATCCTCGGTCATAACGGATGCGGCAAGTCTACTCTTGCAAAGCTCCTTTGTATGATCCTCAGTCCCGATGAGGGCAGGCTATATATCAACGGCCGTGATATGACGGCGGAGAATATAGAGGAAAAGGATGTTTACGATGCAAGGCGCCGAGTGGGTATGGTGTTTCAGAATCCGGATAACCAGCTTGTTGCCACCATCGTTGAGGAGGACGTGGCCTTCGGTTGCGAGAATCTCGGTATCCCCTCAGAAAAGATCAGAAGGAGAGTTGACGAGGCTCTTGAGACCGTTGGTATGACAAAGTATGCCCGCCACGCAACTCACCGTCTCTCAGGCGGCCAGAAGCAGAGAATTGCCATTGCAGGCGTTCTTGCAATGAGGCGCAAATGTATTATTTTTGACGAAAGCACCGCAATGCTTGACCCCGGAGGCCGAAAAGAGGTTATGGATACCATCTGTCGCCTTAACCGTGAGGAGGGTATTACGGTCATCCATATAACCCACTATATGAATGAGGCCACTATGGCCGACAGAGTTCTTGTTATGAACGAGGGCTCGGTCATTATGGACGGCACACCCTCTGAGGTTTTCTCCAGAGCCGATGAGCTTTGGGCGGCAGGTCTTGACGTGCCCCAGACCACTGAGCTTCTCTGGAAGATGAAAGAGGCAGGCTATAACGTGCGCCTTGATATTTTTGATCCCGAGGAATGCGCAATGGAGATAGCAAGGGCTATCTCAGAGAAGAGATAAGAAAGAAAAGAAAAAATTAAGATTTCCGCAAATGCGGAAATCAACCGTAATTTTAAGGAACTATGGGAAAGATAGAACTTCAGAATATAACTTACGTTTACGGCAAGGGAGCACCTTACGAAATAAAGGCCCTTGACGATGTTTCCCTTACCTTTGAGGAAGGGAAGATTATAGGACTGATCGGTCATACGGGATCGGGCAAGTCTACCCTTGTTCAGCTCCTTAACGGACTTATAAGGCCTGATGCAGGCAAGGTTCTCCTTGACGGAAAGGATATCTGGCAGGAGCCGAAGAAGATACGTGACGTCCGCTTCAAGGTAGGCCTTGTAATGCAATATCCCGAGTATCAGCTCTTTGATGAAACTGTATGGAAGGATATAGCCTTCGGCCCGAGAAATATGGGCATGAGCGATGAAGAGGTAAAGAAGGCGGTCACTGAGGCTGCAAGCTTCGCAGGCGTTAAGGAAAAGCATTTTAATAAATCTCCCTTTGATCTTTCGGGAGGACAAAAGAGAAGAGCGGCACTTGCAGGAGTAATTGCAATGCGCCCCTCAGTTCTTGTGCTTGATGAGCCTGCCGCAGGTCTTGACCCGGGAGCCCGCCGAAGGATCCTTACAAGGATCAAGGATTATCAGAGGCAAAGCGGCACAACGGTTATCATCGTTTCTCACTCTATGGAGGATATGGCTATGTACTGTGACTCTGTTGTGGTCATGAACCACGGAAAAGTTACGATGACAGGCACACCTGCCCAGGTATTCTCCAGAGCTGACGAGCTTATAGCTCAGGGACTTGACGTACCCGCTATTACAAAGGTGGCAAGAGCGCTGAAGGATGAGGGTGTGGATATCGGACTTGATATCTATACGGTTAACTTTGCAGCTCACAGATTGTTCGGAGGTGATGGCATTGAAGGCTGATATTGCATTCGGACAGTATTGTGAGGGAAACTCCTTTCTCCACAGACTTGACCCCAGATGGAAAATAATTTTTGTTCTTGTTTATATAGTTGCTCTTTTCCTTGCAAGGAATATATTTGCTTTTGCCTTGATAGGAGCCTCCATCGTAGGCCTGTGGCTCCTTTCGGGAATCAAGCTGGGTATACTTGTAAAGGGCCTGAGACCTTTGCTTTTCATAATTGCGTTCACGGCAATAATAAACGTATTCTGGTTTAAGGGAGAAACGCCCCTTTTGCCCGATGGCTGGGCGGTGCAGATATACCTTGAGGGTATTATTAATGCAGGGCTCATTATTCTCAGAGTAATGGTGCTGGTAACGGGAACGAGTATTCTCCTTACCTATACAACAACTCCCATCGCCCTGACAGACGGCATTGAGCAGCTTCTTGCCCCTCTTGCAAAAATAAAGGTTCCCGTTCATGAGTTTTCCATGATGATGACCATTGCTCTCCGTTTTATCCCCACGCTTATTGAGGAAACGGATAAGATAATGTCTGCTCAAAAGGCAAGGGGAAGCGATTTTTCAACAGGCTCTCTGGTAAAAAGGGCAAAGGCGCTCGTTCCCGTGCTTGTGCCCCTGTTCATTTCTGCATTCAGACGTGCGGATGACCTTGCAACGGCAATGGAGTGCCGCTGCTACACAGGCGGTAACGGAAGAACGAGAATGAACGTGCTTCACTCAACCTGGAGAGATGGGGTAATGCTTCTCGGTATTCTTGCATTTGTTGCAGGTATCGTTGTTCTTAATATTTTTGCCCCTGGCTATACGTTCACAATGTAATAGCCTTTCCCCGCCGGAAAAGAGGGACCGAAGAATTCTTCCCGGATTAAGGCAATGCTATTTTGGAGCTTAATAAAGACAGACAATGCTTTTATTACAGGCTGTTTCTTGACGAAATACCGTATAGCATATCGGTTGGTTGATTCCTCAATTTTTCATTTTTTAAAAAGGAGCCCGCTGTGAAGTATATACTCAAAATCAAATATATAGGCACAGCGTACTGCGGCTTCCAGTGTCAGAAAAACGGAACGGCAGTTCAGAACGTGCTGACAGAGGCGGCATCAAGGGTGTTCAAATGTCCCTGCCTTGTAACAGGCTGCTCCAGAACAGATTCGGGAGTTCATGCACTGGGCTTTTGTGCAACGGTGGAGCCCTCGGAAATGGTGAGCATTCCTGCAGGAAAGCTGCACCGTGCATTTGCGGCATTTCTTCCCGATGATATCGCCGTTGTAGCGGCGGCAGAGGTGGCCGAGGATTTTCACCCCAGATATTCCTCAAAGGGGAAAAATTATATCTACAGAATATGGGACGGCCCATATGAGGATCCCTTTGAAAAGAAAAGAAGCATGAGGCTCACTCCCGCAGTCAGCCATAGCGGCCTTGACCGAATGAAGAGGGCGGCATCACATTTTGTGGGAACACATGATTTTTCGGCATTTATGGCAAAGGGCTCAAAAATAACGGATGCGGTCAGAACGGTAAGGTCTGCAGAGGTATACCGTGAGAACGGAGGATGCATCGTTTTCTCCGTTTCGGCAGACGGATTTCTCTATAATATGGTCAGAATAATGGTGGGAACTCTTTGCGATGTGGCTCAGGGAAGAGCAGAGCCTGATGAGATCCCCGGAATTATCAAAGGCCGCGACAGGAGCCGTGCAGGAAGCACAGCGCCCCCTGAGGGACTTTATCTGAACGAAGTTTTTTATGATGAAAATATAGATTGGAAATGCGAATGACCTGCTTGGAAAGGAGGAAAAGCTGTGGCAAACGAGCGTGATGATGAGCTGATAAAGATCAAAAGACGTGAAAAAAAGGAAAAGCCGAAAAAGCAAAGGCCTGCAAAAAAGCAGAAGCCCAAAAAGGCCCCGCAGGAAAAGAGCACACCGAAAAATGCGCCCAGAACAAAGGGAGTCACCCTTGATTTCACAACAGAGGAAAAGCCGAAATACAGCCGATACTATATGGCGGTATCCAAGCGCTATCGCCTTGCAAGGATACTTGCATCGGTGGTGCTGGTTGCATTTTTGCTTGTAATGCTTCTGTTTTACAGAGAAAATATAACGTATGCAAACTTGATGTATCTGGTCCGCGACCTTGATTCTGACAGCAGCGTGAGCATCGGTGTTTATAGCGATATTACATATGAGCGTAGCTTTTCCTTTGATTTTGAGCTTTTCAGAAACAGGGTAGCGGTAGCCTCAACAAAGGGGTTTGCCCTGTATTCCAGAACAGGCTCAGAGGACCTTGTGAGTGAGGAGATCATCTCCGACCCAAGGCTTGAGGCGGGCGAAAAATATGCCCTTATGTATGATGCCGGCACAAATAAATATTTTGTTTATACCACCATTGCAAAGGTTCTTTCCGCCCAGAGCGAGTTTACCATAGACGATGCAGCTGTCAGCGATAGCGGCAGATATGCTCTGCTGACCGGTTGTGATGAGGCTAAGGCTTTGGTAACGGTTTATAACCAGGATTTCGTTCCTATAACTGAGTATTATAAGGACAATTACGTAATAGATATAGCCCTCAGCACAGATGGCGAGAAAATAGCTGCAGTATCCTGCGATATCAGCTCCTCAGAGGTCAAGGGAGAAATAATGCTTGGCACCGTTGGAGTTGAGGAGATCACGTCTCTGGAATATCCCGGAATGATGCCGCTGCGAGCAGAGTATACTGATAGCGGAAGGCTGATAGTTCTGTGCGATTCAGGCCTGTTGGTGTTTGACGGAAAAAAGGAGTATGCCTTCAGAAGCTTTGAGGGATTGACGCCGGGAAGCTTTGATATAGAAGGAGACCTTGTTGCAATATCGTTCCCCACCAACGTTATCGGCAGCGAGAGCATGCTTAAGGTCTTTGATGCAGAGGCAAATGAGCTGTACAGTGCAGAGATCGGAGAAAAGATAGGCTTCGTTGAAACTGACGGTGAGGAGGCAGTCTATACCGTTGGAGATTCTGTGGCGGTAAAGCTTTCTTTGGCAGACGGGGCTCTCACCTATGAGGAGATAAGACAGCAGCCTGTTGGCGCCATTGCCGTGCCCGGCAGCCTGATAGTGTGCTCCCCTGATGGAACAAGCTCATATTTTACCGGAGCAGAGGAATAACAGATAAGAAAGGAAAGGTGTTTTATGGGATATATACTTGATATAATAATCGTGGCCATAGCCGTTATCTGTATAGTGTACGGCGCAAAAACAGGATTTTTCAAAGCTCTGATGGCTCTGATTTCGGGAATAGTCGCTTTGCTGATAGCATTCACCTTCACTCCTATGCTTTCTCAGTATATAAGCGATAATTATATAGCAGACAGGATATCAGGAACTATAGAAACGACCTTTATGTCCATTGCGGAAACGGATGACGGAGGAGTGGATATGGAGGCTCTTCTGGAAAGCGATCAGTATAAGGATCTGATGGAAAGAGCAGGCCTTGATGCAGAGGATATAGCCGAGCAGATCGTAGGCGGTGAGTCCTACGGCAAAAACATGGTGTCCTCCCTTGCAAGGCTGGCGGCAAGACCCATAGCCAAGGCAGTATCGGATGTGATTGCATTTATAATACTGTTTGTGGTATCCTTCATGCTGCTGAAGATCATAACGTTTGTGGTTGGCCTGTTTTTGAAGTTCCCCGTGCTGAAGGAGCTGGATAAAACTCTGGGAATAGTGCTTGGAGTAGCATCTGCTCTGTTCTTCGTTTTCGTGTTTGCTATGATGGCAGACGATGGAGTGGCGGCCCTCAATGCAGTAGCTCCCGGAAGCTTTGATGCGGGAATACTTGAAAAGTCAATAATAATCGGCTTTGTTTCAAAGCTGAACCCCATAAGTGCCCTTGCATCGGTATTCGGTGTCTGATAGGGCAAATCCCCCCAAAAGGCTTGGCGGCAAAAAGACCTTGCAGCCGTCAGGAAAGGAAAAACAGAGAAATGGTAATGTGTTCAAGATGCCAGAAGAGAATGGCAGTAGTGTTTATAACAAGAGTAGACGGAGCTGAACAGAAGCAGGAGGGCATATGCCTGAAATGTGCCAAGGAGCTGGGGCTCAAGCCCGTCAACGATATAATAGAAAAAATGGGTCTTTCCGATGAGGA
>JAFQNM010000164.1 GCA_017395885.1 Clostridia bacterium
CCGGCTGGAGAGGCGATCACTACAAGCTTAAGGATATTAAGGTCTACGCTTGCGACAGATTCTGATAAACCGAATATAAAAAGAGGAGTGAAAATCACTCCTCTTTTTTGTTTTACTTTTATACGTATGCCATGGGGTCTTTGGGCTCTCTGGGCTTATGATAGGTCTTCCAGCCTGTCCAGCTATAGGGGTCGCAGACCTCATCGGTTTCGGGCACTGTTACACGGTAGACCATTTCGTGCTCTGCCATCCATGCGTGCATTTTCTTATAGCGCTGAGTATAGAGCGATCTTTCTTCCTCTGTTCCGTTTTCAAAGTCGGATTCATAGGTTACTGCAAGTGCCTGCCAATATACGCAAGCGGCAAGGCGCTCCGTGTTTTCCAGCTCGCTTTCTGTTTCGCACATGGAAAGCGCTGTATCGAGAAGCTCTATCATCTCCTCCGAATGCTCCTTAAGATAATCGAAATCAAGGGCATCAAAGGGGATATCGTAGTTATTGCACCAGCAGGCATCTATAGCATCCGTTGCAGCCTCGTTTATATGGAGATATCGGCGGATTTGCTCGTATCCCTTGCCGTAGTAGTAATAAAGGAATTCATCAACGTATGCGTCGAACTCCTCCTCTGTCATATGAGGATCCCAGGTGCACCTTGAGAACATATACATTGTGAGAAGATCGAAGCTGTAGCCGTCGCCGAATGCTTCGGGATAGCCGTATTCGCCCTCGCAATATATTCCGTATATTCCCTTATCTGCGAGGAAGGAAAGATTTTCTCTCATATAATCAAGCATTGAGGGCTGTGCAAAGCTCCAGGAATAGGAGCCGCAGTAGAGCCACACCCATACACGGTCGGAAAGCTCTGTCCACTTTGTCAGCCACTCCGAATCCCTGATATTATTGCTCCAATAGCCGTTGCCCTCTTCATAGCACTGACTGCCGTCGAAAAGGTGGTTATTGCATCCTGCCCAGCAGTACATGATCTCAATATTTTCGAGAGGCTCAACGGTTTTCGGGGGCTTTCTTGCAAGCCAATATGCCGTTGTCATAATATTAACGTCGCTGTACTTTTCAGCTACGGCCTCGGCAATCACGTTCACAAAGGTGAGCTGGGCGCCCATATAGGAGCCCTCGGCCTTTGTTATCTTATTACAGTTTCTGCAGGCGCAGCATCCGGGATTATCCATGGGTCCAACGATGACGCGCTCGATCTCTCTGCCCTTTTCCTTGGTATTTTCGATCTTCTCAAACACGCCCTCAATAACCTCTGTGCGGATAGCAGCATTGGTATAGCAAATATAGGCATCATTGGGGCAATATGTATAATCGCCGATAGTATGAACGCTGCCTGTTTCTATTCCGCCACCGTACTTTGATGCTGCGATACCTGAGCTGCACTTTGTGCTGCTGTTTTTCCACTTTACTGCAGCTGTTGCAGACTCGGCACTTGCTGTTCTTGAGCCTCGGTCCACAATGGAGGGAACATATCTGAAATTTGCACCATCAGCAATATTTACTATCTGATTTTTATATACGTATTCGCTCTTATCGTTGATAAACACGTAGCCGATGTATCTTTCGAGAAATTCATAGGTTGCGTACATACAGCCGCGCTTTGTGCCGCCTGTTATATATACGTTGCCATCCTCAACACAAATATCAACGCCCTCATCACCGAGCTCCCCTGTAGTGTCAAGGGAATATATAAACAAGGGCGTACTCCCCCTATTTTCGGCAATGGGAAGATAGGCTCCACATGCTCTTTCGATATACTTCTGTAGCTCCTTTGCGGAAAACTCAACGTTATCGGTAGCATCCTCGGGAACAAAAATCTGATACTTTGAAATATCCGACCCTGCAATCAGGATCTTATCCACGTTTTTTCCGCTTTTTTTAACGAAATCTCCGCTGACTCCCGCGAGGCCGGTCTTCATGAGATACGAATCTCTTGAATCAACAGATCCATCCAGAGTTATATCGGCAACGAGTGGATTATCGACCCGATGGGAGCCAACAACCACCATCTTGAGAAAATAGGAGTCCATTGCATTTACAACGCCGTCTCCGTTGATATCGCCCACAACAGAAGCTGTTTCGGATTCGGTTATCAGTGCGTTGCAGGGGACAGCGGTGAAAAGAAATGCCAGGAGGATAAATATTGATGCCGCTTTCTTCATAATACTACCTGCCCTTTTCTTACTGAATTTTATCAAATATCAGCATTTCTGAAATATGCTCGCGCTTATTGCAGAAATGAACACCGAAATTCATAAGATATTCGCCGTAGTAGGTCTTATCGCCGCATTTGTACTGACTGTCGGGATCAAGAGCCATCATTTTGATATACTGATCGGGGCCGTTGAAAAGGCCGCGCTGGCTGTCGATACAAAGAATCACTCTGCTCTCATCCTCGGAGATAAACTGCAACACCGACATATCTGTCTCAAAGGGAGATACGAGACGGTACAGGTCACCATTATGGAACACGCCCTCAAGCTCTCTGTATTTCTTTACCGTTTCTCTCGACATTTCAATCTCCTCCTCGGTACAGTTACCGATATTGAGCTCAAATCCGAGCTGACCCGGCATTGCCACGTTACAACGCATCTTGAAGGGAGTGATTCTTCCCTGTGTATGATTGGGACAAACGGAGATGTGGGCGCTCATTGATGAGTAGGGATACACAATGCTTGTGCCATACTGTATACGGAGGCGGTCAACAGCATCACTGTTATCACTTGTCCACACCTGAGGCATATAATAGAGCATTCCGGGATCAAAGCGTCCGCCGCCGGAGGCACAGCTCTCAAAGAGCACATTGGGATATCTGGACGTCAGCGTTTCAAGCACGTGATAAAGTCCCAATATGTATCGGTGATACACCTCCCCCTGCTTCTCTGCAGGCAAAGCTGAGCTACCCACCTCGCACATATATCTGTTCATATCCCACTTGACGTATTCTATATTGGCTCTATCCAATATGGAGCTGATGGAATCTATTATGTAATCGCAAACTTCCTTACGGGAAAAATCAAGGGTTATCTGATTCCTTGTTGGCGTTGTTGCTCTGCCGGGAGTGTGAAGTGCCCAATCGGGATGATTTCTGAACAGCTCAGAATCCATATTAACCATCTCCGGCTCAAACCAGAGACCAAATTTGAGGCCCAGCTTATTTACCTCATCTGCAAGCCAGCCAAGACCTGAGGGAAGCCTGTCGGGATTCTCCCACCAGTCACCGAGACCGGCCTTATCTGTAGTTCTCGTTGAGAACCATCCGTCATCCAGCACCATAGTATCAACACCGATCTTTTTTGCATCCCTTGCAAGCTGAACGATGGTATTCTCATCAAAGCTGAAATAAGTTGTTTCCCAGCTGTTGAGAACGATGCTTCTGGGAATATCACGGTATTTTCCTCTACAAAGTCGGGTCCTGTACAGCTTATGATATACCCTGGACATGCCTCCAAGGCCCTCTGCAGAATATACAAGCACTGCCTCAGGAGTCTGGAAGCTTTCGCCACTTTCAAGAACAAAGCTGAAATTTTGAGGATTTATACCAATATAGGCACGCGCCGAATTAAAGGGACTGAGCTCTGCTCCCGCAGAAAAGTTGCCGCTATAGACAAGGCTCATTCCGTAAACGTTACCACGGTTTTCCGTTGCTTCCTTATCACAAACAGCAATAAAGGGATTATGCACAGCACCGGAGCAGCCGTTTCTGCTCTCAATGCTCTGGTTTCCGGGAACGATTCCTCTTCTCGTTATGCTTCGCTCTCTTACCCACGCTCCGTCCAAATGGATCAGATCTGCATTCTCGGTGCCTATAAGATCTACAGATGCCGAAAACGCTCTGTTTATCCTTGCACACTCGCCCATATTTACTATCCTTGCGCTTCTGGCAATGGCATCAAGCTCCTCAAAAACAGAATAGCTGAGGTAAACGTGAAGATCTCTGAGGCTATCCTTGAGGTGGATAATGAGAGTTTCCGTTTTATCGCCCTCCTCCGCATAGGTGGCAGGAAGGCCGCAAAGCGCCGGCTTTCCGTTGACTGTTTCGTGATCCACGTATTCCAGTCGTGTATAGGTGCTTCCATCTCCGTATTCAGCCTCAAGTGCAGGCACACGAAGGTCTGCCGAGCCAAATGTTGAATACTCAAGGGGAAGCATATCTGTTGAGAATCTGCCAAAATCCAGCGGTGCCAGAGGGCGGAACTCCATATCGTTTATCCAATCGGGAGAAAGCTCATGTTTCAGCCTTTTTCCCCAATATGCATGAAGAAGCGCCTTATCCTCCAGTATCGCCATAGCATAAGTGGTCTTTTTTGTATGAAGATAAAATACCTTATTATTACTGTCAAATACTATCACAGCAACCTCCGTTAGGCAATTGACTATTATTTTTCGGCATCCGCCTTAGATCTCACGAGAAACGCATTGGGAAGTATTCTTCCAAGATCGGGATGGAGAGAGCAATTCTTATTGAGGACCTTGCCGTTATAGGCCAGGGCCGTTGTTGCTCCTCCGTCACAGCTGGAGGCATTGATAACCCCGTATTTCAGCAGCTCCTCCGCCATATCGTCCACTGTGCATCCGATAGAATGGGTTATATCTCTGCCATCTATTACGAGGAAAACGATCACTCCGTCCTCCCTCTGTCCTACGGCAGTTCTTGGCTGGATTCCGTATCCCGATGAGCCGGAGACCTGCTTTTCTCCGTTTGCTATGAGCACGGGAGAAAACTGCATTCCGTCTCTTATATTACCGTACTGCTCCCAGTTTCTTATATTACCTACAACAAGCTTATTCTCCGTGGTGAGGACGATGCTGCCGTAATACCATGCATACTCACCCCAGTAGCGGCCCTCGGAAAGTGACATTCCCACGACCTCGCCGCCGTTACCGTTTTCGTTTGGATCCTGAAAGCCGCTGGCGTTTACTCCGGCAACGGCACCGTAATGATCCATCATTTCAAGAATTCTCATACCCACGTTTCCGGGATATTTGGTCATTCCGATATACACTCTCGACGGATCGTCCACAAGCATTATCTGCCCCTTATAAGATGGGCCGATTATCTCGGAGACCACAAGGCCCTCCTCAATATCGTTTATGATCACTGTGTTACCTGCATAATCCTTATCTCCAACGGTCAACTCTCTCTGACCGAGTATATCATCAGGCCTATCCTCAGGGTCAGGCTGAATATCGGGAGTATCCTCATAGCCTGCGCTTCCATCCAGGATTATCAGTGCATCATAGCCGCCAACAACATCATCTGTAGAGTTTCGGTTGCCTACCACCTCATCTATAACGTACTCGGGGAAAAACCACTCTGCGAGCCACAGATGGCTCTTGGTCGTCATTGCCGTTTCTATCCAGATGCTTCTCCAATAGGATATGAACGGATCGGGAGAATAGACTATATATGCATATACCGAGCTGAATCCTATGAACAGCGCCATAAGCACCGTCAAGGCACTGACCCACGCCCGCATTCTTTTTTCCTTTTTGCTTCTCGGCGGGATATGCTTTCTGCCAATGGCTATTGCATCTTCCTCGCCGCCCGGAGTATAGCTCTCCGGCGTATTCCTTTTCATTTTCTGACCACACCTTTCCTCACATATGTGCCAAAAGGCCTGCCTGCCGGCCTATCCGTCAAAAGCACAAGCAAGGCTCTGCACAATCGCACTTTTCGGCTGCGACGTGCTACCTCGTATAATTTTATCACACACAATATGTAAAGTCAATAATCTGCCATATGTAAACTTTTTCGATTATTTCGTCCTTTGTGACATTATATTCAAATGTTGCTATTGCAATTTTGATTTATTTGTGTTATTATATCATAGAACTGTTGTAACTAATTCAGGCCGATGCCTGCTAAATACTGACAAAGGATCAGTGTAGATATGAAAATCTCTATACTCGGAGGAGGCACCTGGGGCATTGCCCTTGCCAAGCTCCTCTCTGAAAACGGAAACGATGTTACCGTATGGTCAGCCCTGCCGGAGGAGATCGATGCACTAAGCTCTACCGGTATGCACAAAAATCTGCCCGGCATCACACTTCCGAAGGCTCTTAAATATACAAAGGATATTTCCGAGGCCGTTTCCGGCTGTGACTATATCATTTTTGCAGTTGCATCCGCCTTTATCAGAGCAACGGCAAGAGTTGCTGCTCCCTTTATCAGGGAGGATCACATCATAATTGACGTTGCAAAGGGCATGGAGCCCGTTACTCTCTTTACCATGACCGAGGTCATTGAGGATGAGCTGATAAAATGCGGAGTATCACACCCGCTGAAGCTTGTTGCTCTCTCAGGTCCCACCCACGCCGAGGAGGTTGCAAGAGATCTTCCTACCTCCATAGTTTCTGCCTGCACAGACGAAGAAACGGCAGAAAAGGTGGCTCACCTCTTTATGAACTCCTGCATGAGAGTTTATACAAACACAGATATAAAGGGCGTTGAGCTTTGCGGTGCATTTAAAAACATCGTTGCTCTCGCAGCAGGTATTTCCCGCGGTATGGGCTACGGCGATAATACCGCTGCCATGCTTATCACCCGCGGAATTGCGGAAATGACCAGAATGGGACTGGCTCTCGGCTGCAAGAGGAGAACATTCTCCGGTCTTGCCGGAATTGGTGACCTTATCGTTACCTGCACCTCACGCCACAGCCGTAACAACACCTGCGGACAGTATATTGGCGAGGGACTTTCCTATGAGGAGGCCTCTAAAAAGGTGGGAATGGTCGTTGAAGGCTATTATGCTCTGGATGCCGCTACCGCTCTCTGCCAAAAGCACTCTATAGATATGCCCATAATCTTCGCGGTCTACGATATCGTTAAAAACAACGTCCGCCCCGAAGATGCGATCCGCTCGCTCATGGCAAGATCCATGAAAAGTGAGCTCGACTGATTTTGTTTTTTAAAAAATTTTATATAAGGAGACAACAAAAATGAAATCTCTTAAGATCATTTCTCTGTTGCTTGCAGCTCTGCTTTGTCTGCCCCTTCTCGCTGCCTGTGCCGAATCCGGCGGTAACACCTCCGGCACTCGTCCCCCCAACGGTGGCTCTGAGGATGTTGGCAACTTCGTAGAGGCTGACTACAAGGGAGAAAAATTCACATTCCTCCACATCCGTCAGTTCTCTCAGGGTAAGGACTACTACGGCGGAAAATTCCTCGACGCGGAAACTGTTGACGGCAAGACCGTTGAAGACGCTGTTTGGGAGCGTAACTCCGCAGTTGAAGCTCGCTTTAACGTTGTAGTTGATGAGAAGATCATTGACGACCAGGACCCCGCAAACTACCTCCAGGAGGTTGCTTTTGCTGATACCTACGATTACGACGTAATCTACGGTTGGGGCGTTAAGATGGGCGCCTGCATCCCCAGCGGCTACTTTACCGACCTGAGCGTTCTTCCCAACATCGATCTCGAGCAGGAATACTGGAGCCCCTCTGCTACCGAGGACCTTTCCATCAACGGCAAG
>JAFQNM010000018.1 GCA_017395885.1 Clostridia bacterium
AGGATGCAGATTTCGTCATTTCAAGTCCGTCGGCGTACAAAGGTACGACAGGACTTGAAAGGGCGAAAAGCTTGAAATCCCCTGAAAATCAGGGGATTTCTTTAATGTGACTTTAATTATTTGTTGATTTTGCCGTTTACAGTTAAAGCTTCGATCCGGCTGTCTTTGTTTTGATATATTTGCGGTCTGCGCCTTTTTCGACAGCCTGAAAAAAGCCCCGGAGGGCTTTTGCTTCAGATCTTCAGATCATTTTGTGAGAATAAGCTCGTTCATAAGCTTGATGGTCTCTGCCTTATCAAAGGAAGAGCATCTTGCAAATTCAGAAGCAAGAGCTGTTCTGACGGTGTTCTTTCCGCTGTCATCAAGCTGGGAGAAAAGTCTGTCCAGCTCAGGCACTGTGGAGAAGGAGCTCTCGGGGGTCTTATCTGTTCCGGGATTGAACTGATAGAAAAGGTCCTCGGGGAATGCACCTATTCCTCGGAGAAGATCGTGGGTCTTGCAGTTGTAGTCAAAGAACATAACGATGGAAAGATAGGTGTTCCATGAAAGGGTTCTCGCTCCTGACTCGGTGAGGCAATAGGTCTGGCGGGAAACGCCAACAAGACCTGCAAGCTCGTCCTGAGAAAGGCCTGCTCTTGCTCTCAGCGCTGCAAGGTGAGGGAGCAGCCTGTCTATATATTCCTGCTTTTTTTCTTTGCTTATGCTCCAACGTTTTCCGTACTTCATAATTATCTCCATTAAAAGTAAAATTATTTCTCTTTGGTACTATTGTATCACCTTTGTTACAAATAGTCAATATCTAATCGTCAATTATTTGTGGATAAATTATGTATTTTCCGTCAATTTTGTTGTTTTTTTTACTATTTGGCCTTTCCTTGCCAGGTATTTCGAAAAAACAGCAGCTTGTCTATATCGTTTGCAACAGCCGTCTTTTTTCTGCACCATTCAGGTGCAACGAGGCTGTCAAAGGGGGCGTCCCCCGTTATTCTGGCAACGACCGTTTTCTCGGGAAGGAGTTCTATCTGGCGGACAACGGTTTCGATATATGCCTCTCTCTCCATGGTGGAGTATTCTCCGCTGCGGTAAAGCCTTTCAAGAGGAGTGCCCTTCAGAATATGGAGAAGATGGAGCTTTACCATATCCGGCTCAAGGGTGGCCAGGGTACGTGCGCTTTCCACCATCATATCCTCAGTTTCTCCGGGCAGGCCGTTTATGAGGTGAACGGAGATCTGAACATCTCCGCCACGCTCTCTCAAGCGGTAATATCCCTTGAGAAATTCATTAAAGGTATGGCCTCGGTTGATCCTTTCTGCCGTGCTGTCGTGAACGCTCTGAAGGCCCAGCTCAACGAGAAGCGGTATCCTCTGTGAGGTCTCAAAAAGCAGGTCCGTCACCTCAGGGGAGAGGCAATCTGCCCTTGTGGCAATGGCGAGCATCACCGCACCGGGCAGGCTTTGCGCCTCATCATATACCTCTCTCAGCCTTTCTATAGAGCCGTAGGTGTTTGTGTGTGCCTGAAGGTAGGGAATGAATCGCTCAACGCTCCATTTTGAGGATACGGCCTCTACGCCGGCCGTGTACTGAGCGAGAAGACTGCCGCAGCCCTGTGCTCCCGAGGAGCCGCCGGAGCAGTATATGCAGCCTCCGTGGCCGCAGGTGCCGTCAATATTGGGGCAGGAAAAGCCGGCATCAAGGGAGATCTTGGCGCATTTTCCGCCGAAGCGCTTTTTCATATAATAATCAAAGGTCTGGTACCTTTTGTTTGAATCGCTTAAAGGGTAAGGATTTTTCGATTTCTGCGTTTCCTTTTTCATGGGTCCTCTCCTTTCTCGTTCTTTGCAAAACAAGCTTCTTTTGTTATAATACAGCAAACGGATTTTTTTTGCAAGTGGCGGTGAGGGGGATTGACAAAATATGTCATCGGTGGTATAATCTCATTGTTCTTGGCCAAGAACTAATTCAATACAGGGGTGCTGCATATGCGGCTGAGACGGCGAAAGCCGAACCCTTTAACCTGATACGGGTAATTCCGGCGTAGGGAGCATTGAGCAAATATTGCTTTTTCGATCCTCTGCGCAGCAGAGGATCTTTTTTTGCTTCTTTCATTCGGATAGAAAGGAATTTTATGAAAAACAAAGAAAAGGGCATTTCCGTTACCCTGAGGCTGACGGAAAGTGCCATCATGATCGCCCTTGCCACCATACTTAGCCTTTTGAAGCTGGTGGAGCTGCCCTATGGCGGCAGCATAACCTTTGCTTCAATGCTGCCCATTTTGCTCATAGCATACCGTCACGGTACCGCCTGGGGCCTTTTGACAGCAGGTGTTCACGGTATAATGCAGCTTTTGCTGGGCACAGGTGCACTCAGCTACGTGACCGGCTGGGCAAGCGTTGCCGCAGTTATAATCCTTGATTATTTTCTTGCCTTTGCCCTTATCGGCCTTGGCGGAATATTCAGAGGGCTTGAGAATCAGAGAACGGCACTGGTTCTGGGAGCACTTCTGGCAGGTCTTCTCAGATACGGCTGCCACGTTATTGCGGGAGCAACGGTATGGGCAGGCCTTTCCATTCCCACGGCAGATGCCCTCTCATATTCATTCGTTTATAACGCAACCTATATGCTCCCTGAGACTATAGTTCTGTGCCTTGCTGCGTTATATATCGGAGGAGTGCTGAATTTTTCTTCTCCCCGTCTTGCGCCCCTCAAAAGGGATGAGGAGGGAAAAGGCAGCGTGTTTGCATACGCAGGCGGTGCCGTTGCCCTTGCTGCTCTCGTTTATGATATTTCGGCGGTATTCTCCTGCCTTCAGAACGGCGAGAGCGGAGAATTTGATATCACAGGCATTTCTCAGGTGAACTGGACCTGGGTAATAATTGTCACCGCTGCGGGTGCTGCGGTTACGACAGTATTTTTCATTATTTCTCATTTTGCAAGAAAAAAGGGATGATTTTGCATTTTTGACAAAAAAATTGTTTGTTTTGCTGAGAAAAAATCCTTAAATTTATTGACTTTGCCGACTGAGTTGGTATAATAAACTTGATGTTTAAATCAAAACCCACACCAAGCAAAGGAAAGTAATTATGAAAAAGAAAGTCGGCGTCGTCGGATACGGCGGCATGGGTCAGTGGCATGTTTGCAGCATAGCAGGCACGACTTATCTGAATGCGATTGATTTTAACGAAAGCGATGTTTGCGAGGTTATCGCAATTTACGACATCGATCCCGCCAAGAATGAAAAGGCTCGTAAGGATGGCTACAAGGCATACGATACTCTTGAGGAGTTCCTTTCTGATAAGGATATAGAGATCGTCGTTATCGCAACTCCCAACGATGTTCACGAATCCATAGCTATCGCGGCAATGGAGGCAGGCAAGCACGTTATCTGCGAAAAGCCCGTAACCATGTCCTGTGAGGCTCTGGAGAATATGATAGCGGCATCAGAAAAGCACCGGAGAAGGTTTTCCGTTCATCAGAACCGCCGTTATGATGACTATTTCGTTGGTATGAAGAAGATCAGCGAGGATGGCACCATCGGCGATATCATCAGCATCGAGTCCCGCGTTCACGGAGACCACGGTATCCCCGGAGACTGGAGAAAAACAGTTGAAAAGGGCGGTGGAATGCTTTATGACTGGGGCGTTCATATGATCGACCAGCAGCTTTGGATGCTTGGATACGACGTTGAGAGCGTATATGCAAGATTTGATTATCTCACAGGAGCTCCCGTTGATGACGGATGCTTTATTGATATCAAGCTGAGAAGCGGCAAGAATCTCCACGTTGAGATCTGCACATATAACTTTATCCAGCTACCCCTTATGTATATGAGAGGAACAACGGGTACCGCAATGGTGGGCAGCTGGCAGGATCCTATCCACATCACCAGATGCACAGCATTTGCCGATGATGATAATATCCGCCCTGCAAAGACCGCAAACGGTCTTTCCAAGACTATGGCCCCCAGAACAGACCGTTCTATGGAGAGCTACGTAGAGCTTCTTCCTCAGGTGGACGTTCATAACTACTATAGAAATTTCTGCGATGCTATCGACGGAAAGTGTGAGCAGCTTGTAACTCACGATCAGATGAGAGTTGTTATGAAGGTCATTATGGCAGCCTTCGAGTCTGCAAAAACAAATACTGTTGTCAAGTTCTGAAAAAAGGCCCACACAGGTTAACCTGTGTGGGCCTATTTTTATCGGTTTTCAGGAAATTGCGCCGGAGGCAACTCTTGCAAGGTAGTTTGCGTCCTTGCCGTTAAACAGACCGTCTCCGTTAATATCACCTGCAAGTGTTTGAATCTCTGTAGGTGTGACTGCGCCGGAGAGAATACGCTTCGTTATGTTAACGTCCATTGCGTTGACTGTTCCGTCTCCCGTAAGGTCGCCGGGGATGTATTCGGGTGTTACCACAGGCTCCTTCTCACCGCAAACTGAGCAGGTACCGTTCTTGTAGCTGTGACCCGGAGCGGTGATAGCGGTCACCTCCCTGTGGCCGCAGACCGTGCATTCCGTGCCGGCATAGCCGTCCTCGGTGCAGGTGGCAGCCTTGGAAACGCTAACGGTCGAATGCTCTGCCGCAGGCAGGTAAACGCCTGTTGAGGCAGTTTCGTTGCAGTAACGGCAATATTCCGTGATCTCAACGGGGCCGTTGCAGGAGGCCTTGCCCTTTTCGAACATAATATGGCTCTCTGCGGTGATCTTGCCGTTGCATACGGTGCAGTATACGTAGTGGTTGCCTGAATTGTATTTTTCGTATCTGTAATAATCTCTGTCGTTGTGGTAGGCAGTTGTTGTTACAGTTTTTTTGTATGAGCACTTGGTGCACTGATAGATCTCAGAGCCGTCTGTCGTGCAGGTTGCGGCGTTGCCGCTTACCTTCTTGAAGCAGGAGCCCTCGGTATGGAGTGCGGGGATGACCTCGTCGTAGCTTGCTTGGCACTTTGTGCAGGTGTAAAGCCTTGTGCCTGCGGTGAGACAGCCTGCAGCCTTTGTAACCGTGCCGGAATCATAGGTGTGAGCGCACATACCGCTCCTGACTGCAGCCTCAACAGTGCTGCCAAGCTCCTTACGGACAATAGCCATAACGTCATAATCATCCATAGAGGAAGAGAATGCGCTTCTGTTGAAATTGGGGAGAGAGAGGTAGCGTACGATGTTTGTGGAGATTCTTGAAGCTACGGTCTTTGCGGCTGTTTCGCCCTTGTAGGCCTCCAGCATCTTCAGCATCTGGTATTCCTCAATGCCGTCACGCATAAGCTCAACGCGAAGCGTGCCGACGTAGTTTGCAACGCCACGCATTTTTGCCTGCTGTGCACCGTAGAAGAGAACGCCGTTTCCGTAGAAGGTGTCCTGATTATAGGTAAGCTTGTTGGTCTTCCACTGGCACATGGTGTTGGAGCCTGTGGCGGTGCTGTCAACGATAACGGTGCCTGTTGCCTTTTCGTTCTCGCTCCAGCCGTTGGTGGAATAGTAGAGGTAGCCTGTAATATCGTTCTGGTAGCACTGCCAGAAGAAGATCTTTGTCTGGATACCGGTGTTTTCTATCAGGTGGTTTGCGTATGTATAGCAGTAGTTACCGCCGGCACCGTAGGTCCAGAGGGTGGAGTTTGCGCTCTCATTGTTCTTCTGCGCCATATATATTTCAGACTTTATGCGGTCTGAGAATTCGCCGTAGAGGCTGTTCCAGTTATAATACTCAGTTCCCCAAAGAAGAGTGGAGCCGACAGCGCCGCTTTGGGAGTTGTTCGTTCCCCACGTATAGAGGCCGGAGATGGAGGCGCTCAGATCGCGAACAGGCTCAGCGCCCATGCCCTTGTAGCCTGCAGCCGTCAGCTCAGACTGAGGAGTGAAGGCATAGAACTGGGGGCACCACATGGTAATGCCACCCTGATCGATCATAGCCTGGGTCGAGTCTGTCAGCTGATAGTCCTTGTAGTTTTTGAGGGATGAGGTGTAGTTAAAGTAGGGATAGGGGTGGTTCTCGTGGTAGGGCACTATGGTCTGAGGGTCGTCCCAGTAGGTAGAAAGATGGCCGTAAAAGGTCTTAACGTCGTCCACGGTCATATTCTCAGAGCCGGTAATCTTGTTCCAAACTGCACCCACAGGCTCGTCTGCCGTGTAGAAATAGAGCTTGTCCTTAACGGTCTCCCAGTCGTCGGAGTGGCTCAGATCGTTGTATATTTCACGGTATCTGTAGTATTCAACGTCAGTACCAACCTCGCCGTAGCTACCCTGAGAGCCGCCGCCTGCATAGGTCACGCGGACAGCGTTAACGCGGGGATTGGTGAGGTAAGGGTTATCAGAGGTGATACCGCCGGGAGGGTCCATAGCTACGAGACGGTTTTCGAGAAGATAGTCGTAGAACTTCTGGTAGGTGCCGCCGTAGGTGGTATCGTTGCTTGTGAAGAGAGCAGTCTTAAGGGCTGTTTCTTCAGAGAGAGCAAAATCCCAAACGTAGCAGAAGACGGTGGCGGTTTTAACTGTCTGGCCTTGGGAGTTGGTAATGTTAAGCTGAGCAGAGTACCATCCGGAGGGGGTGTTTTCTGCAGTTTTTATCTTAATGAAGAAGGCCTGGCTTTTTCCGGCATTAAGCTGGAATTTTCCTCCTATATTGGCAAGAGGATATACGGGGTCGGGTGTTTCGCCCTCGCGAATGGGGGTGGTGGAGGCTGTTGCACCGTAAACGAACTCCTCTCTGATGCCGGAAACGGTAACGTACATCTCATAGTAAAGCTCAGCAGCAAGCTCGTTTCCGTTGCCGTCCTTAAAGCTTGTAACGGTGGCGCCCATATTGGCCTTTGTTGAATCGGAGTAAAGCACGAACTGAATGTTCTCGGTTTCGTTCTTTGCCATATATGCAGAATAGGTGTTCATACCTGATGAGGTCTTGTCGCTCGTCAGCACCTTTTTGAAGGAGTGCTCAAACCAGAGCTTTACGGAGCTGTCCTCATAGGGGGCCTTTTGCACAACGTAGCTGTCTGCGGGGTCACCGCTTGCAGCTCCTGAGGTGAAGGCACCGAAGCATATAGCCGAAAGAAGCATAACGGCAAGAGCCGCCATGAGAAGAACCTTTGATAATTTTTTCATAATACCCCCCTTAATGATCGGTTATATGCATATGTTAACATATACCTCATATAAAGTCAACAGGGGAGTGGTTTTTGTGCAAAACGGCAAAAGATTCTTGGGTGCTTGAAATTTGCTCCCTTTACTTTTCCGTTCCTTGACTTTGTATTTTTAATGTGGTAGAATAAGGCAACTATATTGTTCGAGGTTTTACGACAATGGCTAAATTTACAGAAATCATTCCCGCCCCCAAGGGTTATTGGGGAGATGGCACGGTCAACGCATACGAGGCAACCGTATCAGGAGATTTTCCTCTTGAGACAGCATCCTTTGCCGCTTATGCAAAGCGCATTCTTGATATTGACGTTAAGGCTTGCGAGAACGGTGCTGTTACCATAAAGAAATGCGAGTGCCTTGCAGCAGGCGAATACCGCCTTGAGATCGGCGAGGAGGCAGGTAAGATCACCGTTAAGGTAGGCGACTCCGAGGGCCTTTCTGCAGCCTTCGGCACCCTTCTTCAGCTTGGCGAAAACCGTGATGGCAAGCTTCTTCTCCCTACAGGCGGAGTTTATGACAGACCTGAGTGCAAGTGGAGAGGCCTCCTTATCGACTGCGCACGCCGCCGTCACTCCGTTCCTCTTCTCAAAAAGTACGTAGATCTTTGCCGCTTCTATAAGGTAAAGTATCTCCATATCCACTTTACAGACGATGAGAACTTCACTCTCCCCTCAAGGGCGTTCCCCAAGATCACGACCCCCGAGAACTGCTATTCCTATGAGGAGATAGCAGAGCTGGACAGCTACGCATACGAAAACGGCGTTTCCATCATTCCCGAGCTTGATACTCCCGGCCATTCCACTGCTATGCTGAAGGCATATCCCGACGTGTTCGGTGTTGAGGGGATCATCAAGTTCACAAAGGATGCTATTGAGGCAACAAAGGTGCTTTACCGTGAGGTTTGCGAAATGTTCCCTCACTCCGAGTATATCCACATGGGCGGCGATGAATCCCGCCTTGGCTGGTGGCTTGAGGAGCAGTCTCTTGCATACGGAGAGTCTATCGGCATTTCCGTAAAGGATGAGATCTCCGAGATGACCCCCAACGAGTACGTTATGCTCCGTTTCCTTGCAACCTTCATCAAGGAAATGGCAGAAACTATCACCGAGTGCGGCAAGAAGCCAGCGGTTTGGGAGGGCTTCAATAAGGTAACAAACGATATCGTTCCCAAGAATGTTACCGTTATGGTGTTTGACTCCTCCTATCAGCTTGCTCCCTCTCTCTGTGAGGCAGGCTTTGAGGTCATCAACTGCGCCTGGTTCCCCCTCTACGTTGTTATCCCTTACTGGATATATACTCAGAAGAACTGCTTTGATTGGGACGTTTACTCCTTCGGCACCATCAACGAGAACTCACCCTATAAGAACGGATATATGAAGTTTGACTATATCCCCAATATTGAGGGCGGACAGCTCTGCTCCTGGGGTGACGGACTCAAGTGTGAGTATAAGGACCCTGAGGTAGGTCTTGCAAAGGAGCTGGAGGAGATCGTAAGCCGACTTCCCGCAGTTGCCGAGAATACCTGGAACCGTGAAAAGCGCCGCAGCTACGAGGCATTCCTCATAGCTATGGAGGAGCTTTCTGAGAAGGTTAAAAAGCTTCTCGCCTGAAGCTGCTTTTGGATAACTTTATCGACAAACAGAGAAAACCTCCGATTTCGGAGGTTTTCTTAGAAAGAGGATCCCTGTTTTTTAAGGGATCCTCTTTTTTGCTTCTTTTATTGAGCGGATCAGCTTTTCCACCGATTCCTCAGTCCGAAGGCCGGTGCAGTCCACTGTAACGTCGGCATATTTTTCGTAGAGAGGGGCTCTTGCCTTGTAAAGGTCCTCAAGGCTTTCACCCTCGCTCATAACGAGGCCTCTCGTTGTGATATTACGTACTCTCCTTTTGATCTCCTCGTAGGGGAGCTGTATGTAAACGATAATGCCGTTTCTTTGGAGATTTTTCATAGCGCTTTCAGAGAGCACAACGCTGCCGCCTGTGGCAATAACCGTTCTGTGGTAGCCCTTGAGGGAGGAGACCACGCTGCTCTCTGTTTCGCAAAAGCCGTCCAGCCCCTTTTTTTCTATTATTTTGAAAAGTGGCAGCTTTTCTCTTTGCTGTATAAGCAGGTCTGTATCGCAAAAGGCATACATTTCAGCCTTGGCATAGAGAACGCCAAGAGTGCTTTTTCCGCTGCCCGGCATTCCTATGAAGATTATATTATCAAGTGTTGGCCTCATAGTATCTCAAAAATCTCGTGGTATCTATAGTTTCTGTAACTTCAAGCCCATATTTTTCAATAAGGTTATAAGCCTTTTCGATGGAGGGTGCATCGGTAAACTGCTCAGGGAGATGAGCATCGATGCCAAGTATCACCCTTGAGCCGCACTCACGGCAAAGGTCGAGAAATTCCTCGCAGGGGTAAATACGGTCTCTGTATATGCCGAGAACGTTCACCTCAACGGGCAGACCGAGACGGCCTGAGCACTCGAGAATACGCTTCATTTCACGGCGGAAGGCGGGATGCTTTCTGTCCAGTCCCACAATATCGGGGTGAGCGATGTAGGAGAAGGCGCCTGTTTCCAGAGCCTCAACGCACTGATCGGCATATCTCACCATATCCTCCTCGGTGTTGACCCACTGAACGTACATACCGTGCTGGTCATCGTCCAGATAGTGCTGACCCAGAATCAGGTATTCTATGCCGTATGGCTTCAAAAATTCGAGAAGCTTTGGAAAAAGCTTTGGATAATACTCAGCCTCAAGGCCGAGATGTATATCTATCCTTCCCTTGTACTGCTCACGCAGCTCATTGACAGAGGTGACGTAATCCTCAAGTTGCTCGGGACGCATACGGTAGAAGGAGTAGAAATCCCCTTCAAAGCCAACGTAAGGAGCATGGTCGGAGAAGCCCAAAGTGCCGATGCCCGCCTCGATAGCAACGTCAACGTATCGCTGGTCTGAGCAGCCTGCGTGATTGCAGCGAAAGGTGTGGGTATGAAAATTAGCCTTCATCGTTGCTGCCTCCGTATATGATCTCCCAAAGGTATTCGCGGTTTTTCTCAAGATCGGGAACGAGAACGGCCATACTGTTGATATAAGCAGAGTAGTATGAGCCCTCAAGCGGGAGGCGGTGCTGTTCAATGCCCTCGATGTTCATTGCATAGAGGTCCATTGCATAGCTCATGATCTCGCCGTTGGTCATATTTGTGGTAACGAGGGGGAGAATAGTATCCACCAGGTCAAGTATAACGGGAACGGATGCCGATTCTCTGAGCCTTGCATAGATAGAGGCGAGGGCCTTTCTCTGGCGGGCAGTTCTTTCATAGTCTGAGTTGCCCACGTAGCGCATAGTGCAGTAGGAGAGAGCGGCGGCGCCGTCAAGGCGGTTTCTGCCCTCAACGGTACGGTGACCCCAGCCCTTCAGGGCAAGAGCCTCCTCTGCATTCAGATCTATATAAATACCGCCGAGAATATCGACAACCTCACGGAAGGCGAAGAAATCCACCTCAACGAAGCGGTCTACCGTGATGCCGAAGTTTTTCTCAACCGTTTCCTTCAGAAGCTCCCAGCCCCCGAAGAAGTATGCAACGTTGATCCTGTTATCGCTGTAGCCGGGGATCTGAACGTACATATCACGCATAAGAGAGGTGACCTTCAGGGTCTTGTTCGTTTTGTCAATGGTCAGGAGCATCATAGAGTCAGATCGGCCCTTTGCGCCCTCCTGCCTCGTATCCTGACCGATAAGGAGGATGTTGGTAACGCCCTCACGGGAGAGGGTGTTAACGTCCTCGGCCCAGTTGATATCGCCGGGCTCAACGATCTCGGTGCCGTCCTTGTAGGGGTCTGTTTCAAAGGTCTCGTCCTCGGGGAGAACGGGGGTCAGCTTATCGGGATCGTATTTTTGTATTTTGGAAAGCTTGGAGTTGATAAAGATAAGGGCCGATGCTCCGAGCACGAGTATCAGAGAGAGAAAGGCGCATAGTATCCTTGCCCAAATGGGAAAGCGGCGCTTTTTCTTTTCGTTATCTTTTTTCTCCTGCTTTACTGTTTCGTTGGTTTCAGACATATTATTATTCCTTTAAGAGGGATACTCGGCGTGGGGCAGGGGGGTCTGAGCCTTAACGCAGAAGGCTGCGTTGACCGTGATCTCCTCACCCTCGTCAAGGTTCTCGTTGCCCTCGGCCACCATAAGAATATCGGTACCCTTTGCTCCTCTGTCGCAACTGATTCCGCCGACGTAGCTCTCCACGAAGGAGAGAGGCACCCATATGTGGGAGTTTACCGTACGGCAGGGGGCCTCAAGGGAAACGCAGGTGCCGTTGATGAGAACGGTAGCGGAGCCGCTTGTGAAAATGGCGTATTCCTCGCCGCCCTTGCCTGAGCTTGTTTCTGAAATGCCGCCTGTGCAGATAAATCTCATAGAGTTGACACTGCCGACGGATACCATATTGCACCAGCCGGCAAGCTCTGTGAAATCAACGTAGAGAACGTCGCCACGGTAAGCTGTGGCTGCCTTTGCCTCGTAAGAGCCCACACCCTCAAGAGTGAAGGAAACGGAGCCTTTTTTCTCGGAGACCTTGGAGTAGAATTCAGACCTGTACCACCAAAGGCCGAGCAGGGCAAAAATCAGAAGCATAACGCCAAGGCGGGTAAAGAAGGTCTTGGCAAAAAAGGCAAGCTTTTCCCGGTCTATGGGCTTTCTTTTCTTTTTTGGGGGAGGTGAGGGGCGCTTTCTCTGCCCGGGATGGGAGGGGCGGCCTGTGGGTGCACCTCTTTTGGCACCTTGGGGGGCGGGGGGTCTGCCGCCGGGAGCCTGTTCCTTAGGTGGGCGGCCCTCATATATTCTGCCCTCGGCAGTGTAAATGGGGCTTCCCTCCGGAACTATCCAGCCGTCGTTAGCTCTTTTGGGAGCCTCCTTCGGGCGGATCGGCCTTGCCTGCGGAGGCCTCTGCGGTCTCTGTCCTTGCATGGGAGGCCTCTGCCCCTGCACGGGAGGTCTCTGTCCTTGCATGGGAGGCCTCTGCCCTTGCATGGGAGGTCTCTGCCCCTGCACGGGAGGTCTCTGTCCCTGCATAGGAGGTCTCTGTCCCTGCATAGGAGGCCTCTGTCCTTGCATAGGAGGTCTCTGTCCCTGCATAGGAGGCCTTTGCCCTTGAATAGGAGGTCTCTGTCCCTGCATAGGAGGTCTCTGTCCTTGCACGGGAGGCCTCTGCCCTTGCATGGGAGGCCTCTGTCCTTGCATAGGAGGCCTCTGCCCTTGCATAGGAGGCCTCTGCCCTTGCATAGGAGGCCTTTTTGACCTGCCCTCAGTGTGGGCAGGTACGTTCTGTGGCCTTTTTTGAGCAGGCATTGCCGTCATGGGGCGGAGAGGCATCTGGGTATAATCCTCTCTGCGAGGGGGTCTTCTCTCGGCGCCGCCGATAGGCTGATCATTTCTTTGCTTGCTGTTATTATTCACGGCGGCACCTCCTTTTAACAAATTATTTTGTTTCCGCTATAATAAAATAGGGTGATGTTGGTGAATTCACCATCTGGAACTTTGCAATGCAAAGCTTGTATCTGGAAAGGGTTGCAAAATACTTCTGCAGCTCCTCTCCTTCAAGGGCTCCCTCGGGATGGCCGGGGTAGACTGCTACCATAAGGATAGCATCCCGGTCAAGAAGGGTAAGGGCGTTTTCAACTGCGGGCAATGTGGTCTCACGCATTGTGGTAAGGGCCTTGTTTCCGCTGCCGGGCATATATCCTAAGTTGAACATTCCGGCCTTTATTTTTCCATCAATATAATTAATTGCATTGTGGTGAGAATCACAGATAAGGCGCCAGTTTTCGGGGCAGCCCCATTCTCTGAGATTCTTTGCTGTGCTCTCAAGAGCCTTTGGCTGAATATCAAAGGCAGTAACCTGTCCGCCGGGCCCAACGGTCTTTGAGAGAAATTCAGTATCGTGGCCGTTGCCCATTGTGAAGTCAACGGCACGGTGACCCTCTCCGAGATGTGAGAGGATAAAGTATTTCTGCAGAGAGAGAAGATCCACCATCAGCCGACCTTCTTCTGAGCCG
Organism: Clostridia bacterium; assembly: GCA_017395885.1. Taxonomy (GTDB): domain Bacteria; phylum Bacillota; class Clostridia; order Oscillospirales; family CAG-272; genus Avispirillum. The sequence goes on from JAFQNM010000018.1 coordinate 13,167, forward strand.
CATCAAAGGCAGAAAGGTTAACTTCCTTTGCCTTTGCGGGAACACAGGCCTCAACTGCATTTCTGAGAACGCTGGGCTCAAAGCCGAGAACGTGAGCTGCAAGGCCGATGAGTGCAACGTTTGATGCTCTCTCGCTTCCGGCCTCTCTTGCAATGGCCTGAGCATCCTCAGCGATAATATCAACGCCGAGAGCCTTGATCTTTTCGATGATCTCATCGGGGTAGGCTGCCACTCCCGTGATAACGGGCATGGGGTTTATTTCCTGAAGGGCAGTAACGATGGTGCCGCCTATCTTCAGATAAGGGAGCCATCTTGCCGCCTCCAGCTTTTCAAAGGAGAGGATAACGTCAGCCTCTCCCTCGCAGATAACGGGGGAGGCAACAGACTCTCCGTAGCGAACGTATGTAACAACGCTGCCGCCTCTCTGGCTCATACCGTGAACCTCTGAGACCTTAACGTCATATCCGCTTTCCATAGCGGCGGCGCCGAGAATACGGGAGGCAAGGAGAGAGCCCTGTCCGCCGACACCGACGATCATAATATTCTTTGTGCTCATTTTTCCAAAGCTCCTTTCTCAGCCTTCAAACGCATCAAATGCGCACATATTCTTGCAAAGTCCGCAGCCAACGCACATAGATGCATCAACAACGGCCTTTTTGCCGTTTTCTGTATCTACCATAGAGATGGCAGGGCAGCCGATCCTCATACAGGAGGTACAGCCGCGGCACTTTTCGTTGTTTACCTTGAGGGCGGGCTTTCTCTCAACGCCCTTGAGCAAAGCACAGGGGCGGCGGCAGATAACAACGGAGGGAACGTCTGCAGAGAGCTCCTCCTTAAGTATCTGCTCAAGAGCCTTCATATCTGCAGGGTCAACTACTCTGATATGCTCTCTTGCAACGCCGAGAGCGGCGCAGATATCCTCAAGAGAAATGTAGGGAGCAGGCGTGCCCTTGAGGGTCTTGCCTGTAAGGGGATTCTCCTGGTGGCCTGTCATACCGGTGATGCTGTTATCAAGTATGACCACGGTGGAGAAGCCGCCGTTATATACGATGTTCACAAGGCCTGTCATACCGGAGTGCATAAAGGTGGA
>JAFQNM010000165.1 GCA_017395885.1 Clostridia bacterium
ATTCCTCGAAGCTCGATATAATGGCGGATAAGCTCAGGGGCGCTTCCTACGATGGTCTCGGCAGATACTCTCCTCAGCTCTACCGCATCGTCTGCAATGAGACGGTGGCCGCGCTTGATAAGCTCAATTGCCGTTTCACTCTTACCTACTCCGGAATCACCTACGATAAGGATACCCTCGCCGTATACCTCTACAAGAACTCCGTGGCGGGTGATGGTCTGGGCAAGCTGAACGTTCAGATACGCTATAAGGGCCGCCGTGAACTCACTCGTGTTGCCCTCCATGGAAAGCAGGGGAACGCTGAACTCCTCTGCCGCCGCACGCACTACCGCATCTGCAGGCATTCCGTGAGTATATATAAGGGCGGGAGGCTGATATGCAAACAGAGCACGGATATGCTCCTTTCTCACATCGTCCTCAAGGCTTTCAAGATACTTATACTCGGTAGTTCCGATTATCTGGATACGCTCCGACTCAAAACACTCGAAAAAACCCGTGAGAGGAAGGGCAGGTCTGTTGATAACGTTCTTATGTATGAGGATCTCCGCAGGATCCTTGGGGGTATAGAGTACCTCCAGCTTGAATTTATCTATTATAGCCTTCAGTGAAACTGTTCCTGTTGCCATTTTCTTACTTCCTTTCGCTGAATTACTTCATTTTTTACTGATCTGAGTATACCACACATATTTGTCGATTGCAACAGTAAAAACTGTGCCTTATCTTTCCTCAGCCTTGAATACGTCCCACGGGGTTATCATTCCACAAAGCTTACTGCCGGAGCTGCCGCTTTCAGTTACGAAAACTGCCGCAACTCTGCGGTGGTAAGGGCCGGGGGCCTTGAATAGCCCCTTTATCTCATAAAGGCTTGCATCTCTGTTCACAAACTCAAACTTTTCAGTTGTGTGCTTTTCCGCAGGAAGGTGCGCCGCTATGTCTGCAAGAGTCATTCCGTCCACAGAGCGTTTGGGATTCTCCTTTGCCAAGGCAAAAAGAGTGCCTACGCTGAACACACCGTACAGGCCGCCTCTCTTATTCAGCACGGGAATATGAGAATATCCTCTTTTTTCCATTGTCTCAAGAACGAAGGAAATGCTGTCCGTAAGGCGAGCACAGCAAAGCTTGGAGGCCGGCGTTGCCGCATACATAGCCATTGGCGGATGCTTGGCATACTCCAGTATCTCAAGAAGCTTATTCAAGGAGGCCTCCGACGGCAGGACTGCATGAGCGCCGTTTATCCTTCCGTGGTGAGAAAGCAGGTTTCTCATTTCTCTGAAAAGGCTGAGCTCCTCAAAATATGCAGAACCCTCGCCCTGAGCATACATCTGTACGGTACCCATCTTCTGCCCGTATTTTGCTGCGAGAACCTCTTCTAGATTTCTGTAGGCATCAAGGAAAGCCTCACAAATATCCATTTTTCTCTATTTCCTTTCTCTTTTTATTTTATTTTTTGCCAAAATTAAAATGAACTTACAAGAATGGCAATACCTTTCGCAAAGGCAAGGGTAGTTATCTGCTTAGCTTTGAAACACCTTTCGACAGACTTTGACCCTAAAAAGGTGCTCTTTTCACCGATTTGGCCTCTTTTGTAACATATACATCAAAAAGCAGACAGGCAGGTCTTCCATTTCTTAATCCCCAACAAATATTTCTGCCGTATAATCCTTATACATCTCACCCAAGAAGGGAGGAAAAAGCATGGGATATACTTTCAAAAGGGGCAAAAGCTCACGCCTCAGGCGAGTTTCTCTCAAGCACTGCGCAGCAGATATGCTTCTTATTTACAGGCTTACAGAGGAGAAAAGCTCCGACGGCTATGGACCCGTGTTTTCTCTGACCGTTACTAAAATACAGGGCGGCGGCCATAAAAAAGAATCTGTACATCTGCAGGATATCTCAAGAAACAGCTCAGAGGCTCTCCGGATATTCGCCACCGTTTCACGGGCGCTGGTCACACCTATGTGTGCTGCTGAGATCGTTTCGGATATTATAGGCGCATACGCTTACTGAAGCCGTCGCAGCATTATCAACAAGCAGTGAAGCACCTTTCGGTGCTTCTTTTTAATTGAACACAACTGAAATGGGCTCGTTTGCACTAACATTATCAAGACACAGGGTTAGTGCACGCTTTTTCTCATCATATTCCATTTCGGCATTTGCAGAATTTGATTTGGGTCTTTCCACTCCGAAAACGGTTATCCTTACCCTTCTCTTTTCAACAGAGCCTTCAAAATTTCCTTGTGGCTCAAGGCTTATTCCGTATTCCTCACCGTTTTTGAAATAGGTGACGGTTGTTGTTCTGCATTTGCCTATTTTATGCTGCTCAGTCTCCCCGTCATCCTCATATACAACAGAGGCTCCTGCATTTTCGTCATCTGCATAAATTACTATATCAAGCTCCTCAGCAGGGGCGGTAGTCATACGGTTACTGTACGGAACGGTAACAAGAGGCACTCCTGCACGAACAAACAGAGGGAAATCACAAAGTCCGTTTTCAACGGTTATGCTGCCTCCCTCATATCTCTTGCCGGAAAACAGATCGTACCACACACCGCAAGGAAGCCAGAGGCTGCTTTCTGCAACGCCCTTTTCGCCCATAGGCTTGCAAACGGGAGAAGCTATCAGGTGCTTGCCCACAAAATAGGTCGTGGGATGCTCGTATGCCTCACGGCTTTCGGGACATTCATAATACAAAGGTCTTATAAAGGGCAGAGCCTCACGGCAACTTTCATATGCCGCAGAATACAAATACAAAAACAGACGTGAACGAAGATGAAAGGCCTCTCTCATTGCTGAAAGGTATGGCTCACCCCACGTCCACGGACGTCTGTCAAAGCCCTCAACGCCGTTCATATGAAGCCTGAGAGATGCACTCAGCGCTCCAAACTGTACCCAGCGGACGTAGTTCTCCGACTGGCCGCCGGGGACCGGGTCATTGAAGCCGCCAATATCGTGGCTCCAGAAAAAGCAGCCTGCGTTTGCGGCAGTTGCCGTCATCTTGACCTCAAAGGCAAGGGTCTCCCAGCCTGATATGGCATCTCCCGAGAAATATGCAGGGTGCTTATGGTCACCGATGCCACCCCAGCGTGAGAAGGATGCTCCTCTCTTGCCGGTTCTTTTTGAATGCTCATAATAAAGATGATTGAGCCACGACAGATGGGGCAGGTCACGAATGCCGTTTACCGTGGGATAAAGATAGTCCTGCTGCCAATCAAGCCACCAGAACTCTACTCCGTCGTCCTCAATTCTTGAAAGACCGTGCTTGAAAAAAGCATCCATATATACGGGGCTGCCTGCGTTAAACCTGAAATTAACTACGTCTCTGCCTGCGTTTTCCCTTTCGCGGTCAGAGATCCTTTCAGTCACATCAGCAACCTCCTCTGAATATCCACGGTCCAAAAGCTCTTTAACGAACTGAGAGTAGCCCTCATCATGGTCTCTTATTCCGTCAGCGGGATGATCGTTCAGCACAGCCTTTATACCTCTGCGGCGAAGCTCTGAAAGAAGCTCTCTCGGCTCGGGAATAGCAGTTTTGTTCCACGTATATCCTGTCCAGCCAAGGTTACCTCCGCAATGACCATAGCCATAAAGAGCAAAGGGCTCTCCCTCTGAGTGTCCCCAATCCTGATAATGCCAATCCATATCCATTACCATTATGTCAAGGGGAAAATCATTTTTATCATACTGATCCACAAGATCGAGAAATTCCTCTGCGGTATAACGCCACCAGCGTGAATACCAGGAGCCGAAAACACATTTTCTGGGAAGCTCAAAGCTGCCGGAAACTGCTGCAAGATCTCGGAGAGCAGACTTATAATCGGTGCCGTATGCAAAGAAATACAGGTCTGTCTTATGCTCCTTGGGGCGGTTTTTTATCCAACCATTCTGCAAAAGAGGCTTTCCCGAATCATCAAGAACGTAGAACCCGTCTATTGATATGATGCCGTCAGGCAGGGGTCTCTCGCCGCTGACTCCATCGAGAGTGACAAGAGTACCGCCAAGATTGTTTTTTAGCTCATCTCCGAAATGCCATCTTGCCCCGGAGGTGCCGACGTGAATGTCTACAAACAGGTTTTCTGCCGAAAACTGCTCAAAGCCAACGTATGTCAGCGTCAGCTTTTCTGTGCTGACGGTAAGAAAATCATTATTTACAGCCACGTTCGCATCGCCAAAGCTGCTCCTCACAGCAAAAAGGGTAGGATCATCAACAAAGGCTCCGCCTTCTGCATATTCGATGCGGATAACACCGGGCGTCACAACCGTGAAACGGGCATTTTTCCTTACTATAGGTTCCATATAAGCACCTCAACTTTCTGTTTTTTACATTACCACATAACACCAAAAAAGTCAACAAATGAGCTTTTTAATTTTGGTTTATCGGTGAGAACAACTTGTAGGGGCAGATTCCATATCCGCTCGCAAATAAAACGTATCGGGCGGACATGGAATCTGCCCCTACAGTTAATATAAAATAAATATTCCTGTTAAAGCCGAATTTGAAGGATTTTTATGTGAGGTTACTGTGGATCATTCGATATTTTTCAAGCAACGAGGATACTATCAGCAAAAAAATCACTTCAAACTGTTGAAATGATGCAAAAAAAGTTTTATAATGTATAGTTGGAAATTTAACAAAGGAAGGTCACAATAATGATCAGAGAAGACCTCAGAAATGTTGCTATTATCGCCCACGTTGACCACGGCAAGACTACCCTTGTTGACCAGATGCTCAAGCAGTGCGGCGAATATCACGAAAACCAGGTAGTTCAGGACAGAGTTATGGACTCCGGCGACCTTGAGAAGGAGCGTGGAATCACCATTCTTGCCAAGAATACCTCCGTTATTTACAAGGACGTTAAGGTTAATATCATAGACACCCCGGGACACGCCGACTTCGGTGGCGAGGTTGAGCGTATCCTCAAGATGGTTAACGGCGTTATCCTTCTTGTTGACGCAGCAGAGGGCCCTATGCCTCAGACGCGCTTCGTTCTGGGCCGTGCAATGGAGCTGGGTCACCGTGTTATCGTAGTTGTTAACAAGGTCGACCGCCCAGACCAGAGAGTTCTCGAGGTTATAGACGAGGTGCTTGAGCTCCTCATCGACCTTGGTGCAACAGACGAGCAGCTTGATTCTCCCATGCTCTTCTGCTCAGGCCGTGCCGGCACCGCAAGCGTTGACCCTGATGTGCCCGGAGAAAGCCTTACCCCTCTTATGGACTGCATTCTCAACTATATTCCCTCTCCCGAGGGTGATCCCGATGCCCCCCTCCAGATGCTGGTCTCCTCCATTGACTACAACGAGTACGTTGGACGTATCGGCATTGGCCGCATTGAGCGCGGTACAATGAAGGTGAACGGCGAAGCTGTTATCGTGAACTACCACGATCCCGATGCCGCTCCCAAGAAAACAAAGATCGTTTCCCTCTATCAGTATGACGGTCTGGCAAAAAAGAGTGTTGAAGCTGCTACCGTTGGCGATATAGTCTGCTTCTCAGGTGCTGAGAGCATCACCATCGGTGATACGATCACCGCACCCTCCACTCCCGAGGCGCTTGAGTTTGTCAAGGTCAGCGAGCCCACCCTTGAGATGACCTTCTCCGTTAATGACTCTCCCTTTGCAGGAAGAGAGGGCAAGTTCGTTACCTCCCGCCAGATACGAGAGCGCCTTTATAAGGAGACTCTCAAGGACGTTTCTCTCAGAGTCAGTGACGGAGAGACCACCGACTCCTTCAAGGTTGCAGGCCGTGGTGAGATGCACCTTTCGATCCTCATAGAAACAATGCGCCGTGAGGGCTTTGAGATAGTCTGCTCCACACCTCACGTTCTTTATAAGGAGATAGACGGTGTTAAGTGCGAGCCTATGGAGAGAGTTACCCTCGAGGTTCCTGAGGAATACGTTGGCACGGTAATTGAAAAGCTGGGCAGCCGCAA
>JAFQNM010000166.1 GCA_017395885.1 Clostridia bacterium
GGTGGCACCAGCGAGCGGCAGCGCTGGCAAACTCTCTTGCCATAAGACCGCAGCCGATAAGACCGAATTTTACTGTTTTCATATATTCATTTCCTTTGCTTTATTATTCAGTACAGCCAAACAGTTGTCTGTTTGGCTGTAGGATTTCAAATTAATATCCGAAGTGCTTTTCTGTTTCTGTAACAGCCTCTTCGATGATCTCAAGGCCCTTGAGAGCAGCCTCATCGTCCAGGATCATGGGAGGAGACATACGGAGAATGTGGCCGGAGGGAACCCAGGCAAGACCCTTTTCAAATGCTCTCTGGTAGATCATCTGACCTGCCTCAGCGAAGGGCTCCTTGGTTTCTCTGTCCTTAACGATCTCGATCGCCTGGAGGCAGCCGATAGCACGAACGTCACCGATAATGGGATGAGCCGCCATCATTTCCTTCATCTTAGCGAGCAGGATCTCGCCGAGGTGGATAGAACGCTCGTTAAGGTTTTCTTCCTCAATTACCTTGATGGACTCAAGAGCTGCAACGCAAGCCATGGGGTTTCCGCCGTAGCTGGAGGAAGCGCTTATCTTCTCGATTGCGGGGGCAAGGTCCTTGGAAACTGCAAGAGCAGTAACGGGGAATCCGTTACCGAAGCCCTTACCGAGAGTGGTGATATCAGCAGTAACATCCCAGTGATCCATAGCGAGCCACTTACCTGTTCTTGCCATACAGTTAAGAACCTCATCTGCAAAGAGGAGAATGCCTCTCTTGTCGCAGAGAGCACGGAGTGCAGGCATGAAATCGGGAGGAGGAACGATGGAGCCGCCCCAACCCTGAATGGGCTCGAGAACGATAGCTGCAACGTTCTTGCCGCCGCTTGCACACTCGTTATCAAGAATACCCTCGATCATTCTGATGTAGGGAGAAGAGTCCTTCCAAGCCTCCTCGGGAGTTCTGCCAAAGAAGTCGCGATAAGGATTGGGTCTGGGGGCGAGCATAAAGCCGGGAGCTCTCATATGAGTATCGGGGCCAACAACTGCGAGGGAGTTAGCGCCGTAGGTCTTACCGTGGAAGTCACGCCAGAAGGAGATAAACTCCTGCTTGCCTGTAGCGGCACGTGCGCAACGGAGGCCTGCCTCAACGGCAGTAGTACCGGAGTCATAGAACTGGAAGCCGGCAAAACGGCCGCCTGTGATCTCGTGAAGCTTTTCAACAAGCTCCATCTTTACCCTTGTGGTAAAGTCGTGGCAGTTCATAAGCTTCTTAGCCTGCTCAGCAACAGCCTCACTGATCTTGGGATGGCAGTGGCCGAGACCGGTAACGTAGATACCGGAGGAGAAGTCGAGATATGTATTGCCGTCAACGTCGGTAAGAGTGTAGCCGAAGCCGGACTCAAAGGTAACGGGGAACAGCTTGACCTGGCTGGAGTAGCCCTTCATGTACTTTGAGCATCTTTCGTGATACTCAACGGACTTCGGGCCGGGAACGGAAGCAGATACCATGTTGGGTACGTTTGCAAGATCAACACTTGCCCAGTTCTTGCTCATAGGAAAAAACCTCTTTTCAATATATTTCAATCGGCAAAAGACGCTCTGCCGCATTTTGATTCAATATAATTATATAACAAATTAAAAATAAGTCAATAGTAATTTGGTAAAACTGCAAAAATTGAGCAGTAACATCCAATGCAAAAAGCCTGACGAGAGAATACTCAGCATTCCGTGTATCGCCATGGGCAAGAAAAAATAAAAGCCCTGAGAACTCAAGGCTTTTGATTGTTTTAATTCAGCAGGCTGTCAACGGTTGTTCTTTTTCTCGGGGAGAATTCTCTTGCCCTTAAGACCCTGGTTGTATGCAATATAGCAGGTAATGAGCGAGGGTGCAGTAAGAGCGATAAAGGTTGCAAGATATGCAAGGAAAAGGGGAGAATTGGGAGAGGAAGGAACGAAAAGAACGAGAACTCCGTGATACATATAGTTCCAGAGCAGGTCGGCTGCGTATGTGATAGTTGAAACAGAGCCGATGGCATCAGCCTTGGAGAGGAGGAAAATACCTCTGAGAGCGATGGCGATAAAGGTTATCACATAAGTTGGGATGCTTGCAAGCAGGGCACTTTTCAGGCCAACGAGCTTGTCCTCCTTAAGTCTTCCGCCGTCAATGGATATCCTGTCCTTTGCGGCAATGTCCCACATAGCTGTGTACTGCAGATAAAGGAGAAAGAAAACTGCTATAGCCGAGGTCACGACCTCAAGGGTTCTTCCGCCGTCTCCCAGAGTAACTGTAGGCATAGAAGTCATAATAGCAAGCATAGCTGCACCGAACTGGGCGAGAATAAGCTTTTTTATAGGTGTTTTATAAGAATACTTACGATAATTTCCGCTATTCATAATAACTCCGATTATAAACTTTAGAAACATTTTACCCGTATGAGAGTGCGTTTTCAAGTGTATGCGAAAAAAGTTTACAAAATATCTATGAAAAGGGAGGGGAATGTAGTATAATACAAGGTAGAAAGGGGGTGCTTCTGTGGCTATAAAGGATTTTGAGACCTATCCTGAGAGCGTCAAAAAGTTCGCCAATTATATGCTGACAATACTTAACCGCTCAGAAAAGACCGTCAGCGAATATCTGAACGACCTCAGAACCTTCTGCAGGTATATCGTTTCCCAAAGGGAAGGTCTGCCTCTTGAGGATGAGGAGATGAAAAAGATAGATATATCCGGCCTTGATTTGCAGTTTTTCAGAACTGTGAAGGAGGCGGAGATATATGATTTTCTGGCCTACGCAACGACAGACAGAAAAAACGGAACGGCTGCAAGGTCGAGAAAGATATCTGCGCTGAAGAGCTATTATAAATACGAAACGGTAAAGGCCAAGAATTTTGAGGAGAACCCCGCTAAAAATATTGAAGGCCCGAAAAAGAAGAAGCAGCTCCCCAAGCACCTGACGGTGGAGGAGAGCATAGACCTGCTTTCTGCGGTGAGAAACGCCCCCGAGAGCAAAACGAGGGAGAGGGATTTCTGTATCCTCACCCTGTTTCTTAATTGCGGAATGAGACTTTCCGAGCTGTGCGGCATAAGCCTTGGAGACCTGGACAGGGATCTTAAGAGCCTGAGAGTGCTGGGAAAGGGTGCAAAGGAAAGGGTAGTGTACCTGAACGGAGCCTGCCGAGAGGCGCTTTCTGAGTATCTTAAGGTAAGGCTTGCAACGAGAGAGGTAAAGGAGAGGGAGAATGCTCTTTTCCTGTCCCGCCTGGGAAAGCGTATCAGCGTAAAGACGGTCCAGTGGATGGTAAAGAAGTATCTGGGCGAGGCAGGGCTTGAATATAAGCATTATTCCACCCATAAGCTGAGACATACTGCGGCAACGCTCATGTATCAGTCGGGAGACGTTGATATAAGAGTGCTGAAGGATATTCTGGGTCACGAGCAGCTTAATACCACCCAGATATATACCCACGTTTCAAACTCCGGTATGGAGGCCGCAATGGAGCATAACCCCCTTGCAAACGTAAAGATAAAGGAGACCCCGAGAGAGACGGCCTCCTCAGAGGACGAGAACGAATAAAAGCAGATAGCTGAAGATTTCAGCTATCTGCATTCGCTTTTATTCCCACTTGTTTTCAGGCTTTGGCTCTTCCTTTTTTTCGGGAGCAGGCTTTTTGGGGCCTCCCGTTTTTTTAATAAGCTCGGCGAGAGCCTTTTTCTTATAAACAAATCGGTCGTTCTGAGTATAGATAAAATGGTGAGCTCTTTTTCCTATACCTGTTTTTCTGTTAACGTAGTATCCCTTGAACTCAACGTAAGACTCGTGCTTTGCAATAGCACAGCCGCCGAGACAGGATGCAAGTGCCTTTGCAAATATATCAATATCCTCAAGGGGAGGGTAGCCCATATCTGCAAAGAGAATATCCTCGCCGGGAGTGGGGAAACGGTCGTAGGCCCTCCAGTGGTCGGGGCGGAAATCAGAGTCCAGGTATTCATCGCATTGGCTGTCGGTGGCCGCATATCTTGTAACCTTGTCGTCGGAGCAGTATTCAGTATTTTTCAGCTCCCCGTAGAAGCGGATCATCTCGCCGTGGCACTGAATTGCAACGATATCGTTCTCCTTGCAGTATTTAACTGCCCGTTTTATAACCGGGTTTCTTTTGTACTTCCCTATTCTGGCAGCAGAGCCCAAAAGAAAGGATATGGAGAAGAATATTGCGAAAACGAGTATTCCCGCAAGAAGTGGGAGGAGTATCCATTTCCATTGGAAGGTAATGAACAGCATAAAAGCGGGCCATGCACAGATGAAAATAGTAATAACGGAGATCACCGTGCCGATAACTATACCTGCCGTGGTCGCCTTGGAGCCGTTTTTTGTGCCAACGTGGGCACCGAAGGGGATGCCGAGAGCGATACCCATAATGATGAGGCCGATAAAGACCTTTGCAGCGTCGTCGGTAAGACCGAGAAAATCAAGCATAGATACCTCTTACTTAATATTAAACTTCTCGCCGCAGCCGTAGTTTTCGTAAACGTAGTCGATATCCTTGTCACCGCGTCCGGAGAGGGTAACGAGAATAGAGCCGGACTTGTGCTCCTTCGCATATCTGATGGCGTATGCAACAGCGTGAGAGCTCTCGATTGCGGGGATGATACCCTCCTTCTTGGAGAGAAGGAAGAATGCCTCCATAGCCTCCTCGTCGCTGACGGTCTCGTAGCGAACTCGGCCGGAGTCTCTGAGGTATGCGTGCTCGGGACCTACGCCGGGATAGTCAAGACCTGATGCGATGGAGTAAACAGGCAGGGGATCGCCGTTTTCATCCTGAAGAACGTAGCTCTCAAAGCCGTGGATCTTGCCCTTGGTACCGTACGCCATGGTAGCGGCGTGGTCGCCTATAGCGCTTCCTCGTCCCAGAGGCTCAACGCCGATAATGTCAACGGGA
>JAFQNM010000167.1 GCA_017395885.1 Clostridia bacterium
GAAAATGAGGCAGGCGATACCTTCACAGTATATATGATCCTTCCCTGCGAGAATTCCGAGGATCTCGGTCTTGCTTGTATGTACCGTGATACATACTCTCTCAAGAACATCCGCTATATCCCCTTCCTTATCTCTGATTACAACAACAGCGCTGAGGATGCAAAGGGTGCGGCTGATGACGTATTCACAACCTACAGCGAGGATCCCACAGAGGAGAAGTTCATTGAGCTTGCCGATCCCACAACAGGCTACGGCGACGGCAACTACGAGGGCGGACTTGTTGAAGGCTTCGACAAGGGTGCGCTCGGCGATGAGGTTGACGAGTGGCTCTACGACGCTGCAAGAGTTGCAGGTGACTGCACAGTTATCGACGTTGCCGAAAAGGGTAGCTATATGATCTACTACGTAGGCGAGGGTGACGTTAAGTGGCAGGCTCAGGCTAACGTAGCTCTTCAGGAAAAGCAGTATTCCGATGATTACGAGGCTCTCAGCGAGAAGTATCCCTGCACAGCTCTTTCCAAGGGTATCAACCTTGTTTCTGAGGTTGTAATTCCCAACACCCAGGATACACAGAGTGCACAGGGCGCTCAGGTAGTACAGGGCTGATAAACAGATTTTCGACGGGGATGCTTGCGCATCCCCGTTATTTTTGAAAGGACAGCTATGAATATTAAAAGATATACCCTTATTCTTTTGGCTTTTCTGCTGATATTTTCCCTTTTCGGCTGCGGTGAGACAACGGACGGTGAGGACAAATATGATCTGACCTCAGCTCCTGCGGTCTGGTCAGAGCATACCATAGTAACTCAGGATATGTTCGTTTATTATTATAACGGATATTATCGCTATTTCCTTGAGTCAAACTCAAACGATCTTTCAAGACTCGGTCTCGATCCCTCACAGCCTCTTTCATCTCAGCAGCAGAGCGAGGAATATACCTGGCAGCAGTATATCACGCTTCAGGTATACCGTCAGCTCAGAGAAATGATAGCTCTTGCGGATGCGGCAAAGGCCGAGGGTATGGAGCTTTCCGACGATGACAACAAGGCGATCGACAGCCAGGTGGCGGCATACGATACAATGGCGGCTGAGGCGAAAATGTCATCCGAGCAATATATCGAAAAGGTATACGGAAAAGGCGTTACCAAGGACGTTATGAAGGACTCCATAGAGCTTAGATTTCTTGCAAACAAGTATTATGAAAAGCTATGGGGCAGCTATGTTTATACAGATGAGGAGTGCCTTTCCTACTACGAGGAAAACCGTGAGGATTTCCTCCATTTTGATTACATTTCTGCAACAGTGCCTCCCGAGGAGGTGGATGCCATCGTTTCTGCAACAGACGAGGAGAGCTTTATTGATGCATTGAGAGAAAGCATCACAAGAACCACCTTTATGGATGATTACGAGCGCTTTTCCAACTCCATCGAGGATCAGCTTACCAAGAAATATCATTATATGGCAGATATCGACCTTGAGTCTGAGCTTTGTCAGTGGGTAATGGAGGAGGAAAGAGTCGGATACGATATACATACGAAGACTGAGGAGAGCGGCGACGTTACCGTCAGCATGGTCCTTCCCACAGACCGTGAGGGCGCTGTCAGCTCTGTGGTATACAGAGTAGACGATATTCTGAAGAATTTCAAGTATATCATTTTTGAGGACAGTGAAGGCACAACAGGTGCTGTCAAGGCAGATACTATCTATAAGAACTGGCAGGAGGAGCCCACTGAGTCACGATTTGATTATCTTTGTAACGAGCATGGCGGATCAAGTGCTACAAACGTTCTGAGGGAGCATCTCAGCGCAGATATATGCGATTGGGTGTTTGCCGAGGAGCGCAAGGCAGGCGACTGCGAGGTGATCACAGTTGACGGCGGCGCTTATCTCCTTTATATGATGGAGGATTCCGGTCCCTCATGGATGGAGGACGTTAAGTCCACACTCAGCAACGATCGCTACGTTGATGACGTGAACGCTATTATTGATAAGTATCCCACAGAATACGACCCCGATATAGTTTACAACATCGTAGAGGTCAGCGTAGTTGAAAGCGAAAATGCTGTCAGCGAATAAAAACCTTTAGGATAAAAATCCCCGTTGCTATTGAAATGGCAACGGGGATATTATATAATGTAAATAATGAGATTTATCTCCAAAATTCATAAAATGAGGTTAGATGAAATATGAAGATCATTCCTACCCCCAGACTTGTTGAGAAAAAAGAGGGCTGTCTTGCATTGGCAGACGTTAAGGTCATTTCCGTTGCTCTCGGCTCTGATAACAGAATTGCAAAGATCGCAGCAAAGCTGAAGGCTGAGATCGAGGAGCTTTGCGGCAATACCGTAAAGCTTACCTGTGCTGAGGCTGAAGGCATTGCCGTTCACGTTGAGCACGGCGAGTGTGGCGAGGGCTATACTCTCGATATCTGCGGCGAGTGCGGTATTTGTGTTAACGGTAAGGGCGCTGCAGGTGCTTATTATGCGATCCAGACTCTCCGTCAGATCATCCACGAGCACGGCGACAGCCTTCCCTATTGCCATATAGAGGATGAGCCTGATTTCACAGAAAGAGGCTTCTATCACGACGTTACCCGTGGCCGTGTGCCCACACTTGAATGCCTCAAGAGAATAACAGACGAGCTTGCTTACTATAAGATCAATGCTCTTCAGCTTTACGTTGAGGATGCATTCAGCTTTGAGGAGTATGACGGCATCATGACCGCTGAGAACGTTCTCAACGCTGACGAGATCATCGCTCTTGACGATTACTGCTACGATAACTTTATCGAGCTTGTTCCTTCTCTTGCTACCTTCGGTCACCTTTATAACCTTCTCCAGTCCGATCGCTGGAAGCACCTCTGTGAGTATGAGGATTGGCATCCCTGGCAGGTATACTGGATGGAAAAGATGGCTCACCACACTATTGACGTTTCCAATGACGAGTCCATCAAGGTAGTCGGCTCCATGATCGACCAGTTTATTCCTCTCTTCCGCTCCAATAAGTTCAATATCTGCTGCGACGAGACCTTTGACCTTTGTCAGGGCAGAAACAAGGGCAAGGACGAGGGCGAGGAGTACTTTAAGTTCCTTAAGAAGATCATTGACCACGTAAAGAGCCGCGGTAAGACAGTTATGATGTGGGGCGACATCGCTCTTAACCATCCCGAGAAGCTTTCCGAGATTCCCGAGGATACTATCATGCTTAACTGGACATACGAGAAGAACCCCGACGAAACAAAGGTAAAAACTCTTGCAAAGGCGGGCATGAAGCAGATCATGTGTCCCGGTACGTCCAGCTGGAACAGATTTATTGAGGAGATCGACCGTTGCGAGGGTAACATCACAAAGCTTGTTGACTACGGTACAAAGCACGGTGCTCTTGGTATCCTTAACACTAACTGGGGTGACTTCGGTCATATCGCACCC
>JAFQNM010000168.1 GCA_017395885.1 Clostridia bacterium
GATTGTGTTTTTTCGACTGGCAGGTCGTTTCTATTTTACCACAATCGGAGGATTTTTTCTCATCGGTTAACCTCTTTTCAACCACGCGACTATCGCGTGGTTTTCGGTTTACAATAAAAAAGGCTGCCAAGGCAGCCTTTTTTAATACGAGATCAGGAATTTCTTGCGAAGCCTTCAGCAGCTCCTGCAGCCTCTGCGCTTCTTTCCTCCATAACGCAGATATCACGCATAAACTTTGAAACAAGATCAAGCTGAGAAAGCTTACAGTCTCTGATCCATGCTTTTCTGTATTCGCGAAGCCACTCTTCAACGTCCTGAAGGATAGCGTTTCCGTCCTGATAATCAGGATGATTCTTAAGTCTCAGATGAACACGGTTCATTATCTGGATAGCACGGCAGGAGAGGATAAGGTCAATATATCTGATATCCTCTGTGGAGATGCTCTTCAGAGTTTCGATAACCTCATCAAGCTTTGCGATATGGGCGATCGCCTTATCTGTATCGCATTCAAGCTCAGTCTTTCTGCCCTCAACGGTGTTTGCGCTGTACCAGTACATAAAGAGCATCCAGTCGCAGGTGCGCTCACAGCGGCCCATTGTACGGATAATATCGATAACGTTCACATCATCGGAGTCGTAAAGGAGAGAGCTTGCAGCCTTTTCAAAGTCGGGAGAGAGCTGACCGTCGGCATTCCAGCCCTTCTCAGCGCCGATAACCATACCGTAAAGGTTGCAGTTCCAGGGTGCGATATGGCCGAAGTCGCCCCAGTTTGTATTGAGGATACCGAGTGCGCCGTGCTTTGCGCCGTAATCAACGAGTCTTGTGATGTTGCCCTCGCAGCGGTCGATCTCCTCGATAAAGCGGTTCCAGCTGGAGGTGCCGGGGCAAACGATCTGCTTCATGCCGGCCTTTGCCAGAGTTTCAACCTTTGTTTCATCGGGGTTCTTCTCATATGTCCAGTTGAGCATGATGGTATCCTCGGGAATCTCGGAGAGCTTCTCGGGATGGTTGAGGGCGATATCACCCCACATCATAACGGTCTTGCCGCGGCTCTTAACGTGGTCGATGATCTTTTTGAGGAACTTGAAGTACTCCTCGCCCTCATCCTTGCCCTTGTTTCTGCCCTGGCAAAGGTCGAAGGTCTCATCGCAGCAGATATTGAACTTATTGGAACGGAAGAGAGGAATGAACTGGTCGATCATGCTTCCTACGACCTTGATAGACTCATCGTTGGAAACGTCGATAGTGTGGTGAGCCATCTTTTCCATCCAGTATACCTGCCAGGGATGCCAATCCTCATACTCGCAGAGGTGCTTCCAGCGGTCGCTCTGGAGGAGGTTATAAAGGTGGCCGAAGGTTGCAAGAGAGGGAACAAGCTCGATAAAGTTCTCGTAGCAGTAGTCATCAAGAGCGATGATCTCCTCAGCGGTGAGAACGTTCTGGGCTGTCATAATACCGTCGTACTCAACGAACTCGTACGCATCCTCAACGTAAAGCTGAAGAGCGTTGATCTTGTAGTAGGAAAGATCGTCTACGATTCTGTAAAGGAGTGAGAGATTGGGAACACGTCCGCGTGTTACGTCGTGATAGAAGCCGCGCTCTGTGAAATCGGGCTCATCCTCTATATGGCAATAGGGAAGGCTATCGCCGTATTCGTGTATGATCTGGCGGAGAGTCTGCAGAGCGTAGTATGCGCCTGCCGCACCCTTACCGTTAACACAAATGCCGCACTCGCCGCAAATATCAAGGGTATAGCCCTCGCCCTCTGCGCCATGCTCGATGTGAAGGGCAAGGCCCTCAGCGTCTGCACAGGTAAGCTTTACAGAAACGCCCGTAAGCTCCTCGATCTCGTACTTGACCTTGGCTGCAAACTTAGCAATTCTCTGATCGCTTCCGAGAGCAACGGAGATCTCGGCAACATTGGCAAGAGAAAGAAAGCCTTCTTTTTCTTCTACAAGTCTGGGGGTAGGAATTATCTTCATATGTACCTTACCTCTTTCATAATTTTGAGAAATACTCATTATTATAATTATATAATATCCCCGAGACCTTTTCAATAGTCTCGGGGATTTTTAAATCATTTTTTACTGAGCCTGTGCGGCAGCTGATGTATCTTCTGTTGCTGCTCCCGTATCTGTTACGGAGGGCTCTACCACTCTCACCTCAACCACGTTGTAGATAAAATCTGCAGCATACTGAGTAGTATAGGTGTCGATTATGGTTTCCATATCGGCATCGTATGCCTTTCCTCTGAGAGACTCCTTAACGTCGGTGAGCCAGGAGGGCTCTCCGTCAGCCATAACGTAAAGCAGGTATGCTCCGCCCTCTGTTTCAAGAACGGTGCAGTCGCCCTCTGCTCTGCCCTCGGCAAATACCCATTCATCTACCTGATCGTTGAACTGATGGCGGGCAACGTTCTCCGCCTTGCCGCCGGAATACTCATCGCAAAGCTCTTCAAAGCGCTCTGCCGTGGGGTTCTCCTGCCAGTTCTTGTAAATGGTATTAGCCTTTGTTACGCCGCTTGTTCCCTGAGAATCGGCAAAAACCATATACATAACGTTTTTGAGAGGAACGTCATCTCTGTAAACCACCTCGCTCACAGCGCCGGGGCCGGATGCAGGCAGGATCATGGCAACGGTGATGTTTCCCGTGCTCTCGGTCTTTGTATAGATATCGTATGCCTTTCTCGCTTCGTCTACGACCCACTGAGAGAACTCGCTGTTGGGGTCATAATCGGCTCTGAAGTACTGCTTTTTCTTGACCTGCTGTTCAATTGTATCGGAGAAGCGGTCATAATCATCAAGGAAGTTTCTCTTGGTGATTATCGTTCTCATCGCACTGATAAAGGAATCCTTATCGGTGGTTGCGGTAAGGGCAGGGGCATCCTCAGGGAGAACGGTTACCTTGATATAGTCAAAGTGGACAAAGCTCTCGCGGCTTGCCTCATACTCTGCAAGGCACTCCTCCTCGGTGAAGGTATATCCCTCCATAAGCTTATTATAGTACTTGTTTGCAAGAGCCCGAAGCTGTGTTGCCGATCTGACAACGTCTATTGTAACGCCCTTTCCGTAAGACTTTTCAAGGAAGGTGCCTATATCGGCTCCGTAGGAGGCTGCCGTTTCCTCAAGCTTTTTCACCTCAGCCTCAACCTTTTCAAGCTCAGCCTCATCAAGGGTCATGCTCTCGGCCTTTGCAGCATCGGCAAGGGCGATCATCTCTCTGAGCTGCTGGTATACCTGGATCGTCATATACTGCTGCCAGTTATACTCCTCGCTGTGCTTCTGCTCAGAAAGGCTCTTTGAAGGATCAAGGCCAATAAACTCAAGGCTCTCTCTGTTTGTTTCCAGATAATAACGGTAGTATACATTATAGAAATACACATACATATTCTCTGTTACCACCGTGGTATCAGACCATACGGCAGGGGCAGAATCCAGATTCTCGGCACCTGCAATATCAAGAGTGCTGCCGCCGTCCTTGCCATCCTCTCCCTTTGAGCAGGAGAAAAGAGAAAATGCCATTATAAGAGCAATTATAAATGCTAAGATTCTTTTCGTTTTCATGCTTTTTCCTTTGATCTTAAAATCAAAGAGGCTGTGTTGCCACAGCCCCTTTTTGTTTTTTATCAGCCGGCAACCTGAATGTCGGGAACAAGGTCAAGACCCTTCTTTACGGTCTTAACTGTGAACTGAGCCTCAAGTGCTGAATATTCCTCTGTATACTTGTCGTTTCTAAGGGCATTATTTGCCTGATACTGCCACTTGATCTCGTTATCGCCTACGTAGTATACAAGGTAGCTTCCCTTATCGGGAACCTCAATAACTGCACAGTCGCCCTCTTTTCTTGCGCTGTCATAGAGCCATGCATCGCCTTCATCGCCAATTTGGCCCTTATCTGCACCCTCTACAAGACCGCCCTCGTAGCCGGTGTTGCCATACTCATCTGCCATCTTTGCAAAGTTCTCTGCTGTGGGATCATCCTGGAAGGTGAGAAGAGCTGCATCTGCCGCTTCCTTTGCATCTGCTGCGCTATCCTTGAAGGAGGATGTGAGGAAGGGGATATAGCGGAAGTTCTTGAGGTGGTATGTATCGCGGTAGAGGCAATCGTCCTCAAGGTCGGTGCCTGCTGCGGGAAGGATCATTGCAACTGTGAAGGAGTAGCCGTCCTCACTCTTGATGACCTTCGTTGTGTTTGCTACGGTTGCTGCATCAAAGAGCCACTTGTTGAGATCGGTTGTCTGAGAATTCTGTGCGCCTGTTGTCTTGCAGTCCTCAACAAGCTCCTCAATATCAACCTTATCCTCCTTGAGCTGATCCTCTGTCTTATCCTTGTAGAGGTCGTTTCTGAGGTAGCCCTCAACGTATGTAAGGAACTGCTCCTCGGTTACTGTTGCGCCGAGAGCGATAGCAAGCTGCTCAAGACGAGCCGCCTCTTCCTTATCGCGAGCCTCTGCTGCTGCCTTCTCGTCATCTGTTGCGTTGGCATCAACAGTTTCCTTTGTTACCTTGAAGGTATAGGAGAGATAGTCTACCTTGTTGAAGGAATCCTTGTTCTCGCCGTAGTACTTGTCCCAATCTGCCTCGGTGAAGGTATAGGATTCCATAAGATGCTCGTAGTAGTGGTTAGCAAGCTCTGAAAGCTCAAAGCACTGGCGGAAAACCTTTTCGTTAACGCCCTTGCCGAAGCTTGCCTCAAGATACTGGTCGAGAGTTGCACCGTACATAGCAGCCACCTGCTCATAGCTCTTGAGAGTTTCATCTGCGGAGTGGTCATGACCCTCAACGTTCTCTACCTTGAAGCCTGCAGCCTTTGCAGCCTCGCAAAGCACGAGAACCTGACGAGCGCTGTTCTTGGTCTCGGTCATAATGAAATCATACCATGTGCTTGTGCCGTTGGTGAGGGCACAGGGCTGAGATGCCAGAGGCTTCGAAGTATCAAGCTTATAATAGGTTGAGTAGCTCTCGGCGTTGCCCTGATAGGTTTGGTTGAAGAAATAGCTCATCATAGCAGCAGAGATCTCATAGTTTTCGCTCTTCATAGCGATCTGGTTTCTCTGGATCATGCCGCTGTCTGCAATAGAGAATGCGGCAACGATACCGCCCACGATAATAACGACAAGAGCAATAGCGATGATAGCAAGAGCCTTCTTGCCACCCTTACCGCTCTTTACGTTGGTAATTCTTTTGCTCATTTGAAATGAACCGCCTTTCATTATTTGAAAAAAATAATTCAAATTAATCGTGAAAATACACGTACGAAGTATTATAACACATTTCTTTCAGAAATTCCACTATAACTTAATATTTTATGTAAAAAATAATTAAATAAATTTGTAAAAAACTCATAAAAGAGAGGAAAATAAACCAAAAATTTAAAAAGGTGCAATAATTTTAAATATTGACTTGACAAGCGCAAATAATTATGGTAATATATTAGAGCTCTAAAAGAGCGTGCGCCCTTAGCTCAGCGGATAGAGTGCCCGGCTACGAACCGGTAGGTCGCAGGTTCGAATCCTGCAGGGCGCGCCAGAAAAGAACCCACATTTGTCTA
>JAFQNM010000169.1 GCA_017395885.1 Clostridia bacterium
AATTACGCACCTTTTCTTCGTTTTTATCCATGTTTACGCACCTTATTGCTCGCCTTTCGCAACAAAAAAACAGACCGTTGGGTCTGTTTTTTTGTTGCTGAGTTTTTTAAGACCGAACCTTCGCCTGCTTGCAGGCTCGTTTTGCGCTTTGTTTACTTTAATCTTCGCTGTGCTTTGCCCCATAGAACGGGGGTTATTTCTACGCCTTAAGGCACCAATGAGAAATCCGCCGAATTTTCGGCGGATTTCAACTTTCATTCCATTATTTGGATTTCTTGGGCTTGCTGGGATCGGAGAAATTACCGAACCTTTCTTTCAGAACAAACTCGTGAAGAATCATTTCCTCAATGTCCTTGCGGAATTCGATATATACACCATTATATACAGGCTTTGCGCCTGCAGCATTTGCACCCTTGAACTTATATCTGTCTACGTAATGAGGGTTCTTGGAGCTATGGAAGGTGTGGAGAATATTATTTCTTCTCGCGGGATCGTTATATTCTTCAACTACTGCACGAACACTGTCCTCAAGCATACGGCTGACGCCGTGGTATTCCACCATGGGCACTTCGGACTTCGTAGCGTTGCAAACGAGAGGAGATGCGCAGTACTTCAGATGCTTGACCTCGCCGCACTTGGGGCAGGTGAGAGTAACGTTAAGAACGGCAGAAGCTTTTCCGGAAGCACTGACAGTTGAGTAAACGCTCTGGTTATTTTTGTCAATGTATCCTTTGACGCCATTGAAGGTTGCTTCGTCCTTTTCCACGGTGTAGGAAACGTACTTTGCAAAATCCTCTGCTGTGGGAATTTCGGGCATGGTGTTACATTTTTCGCAGGTAAGCACCTTAAACGTCTTTTTTGCAGTTGCGATAACCGAAAGCAAAAAGCCGAAAAACATAATGCCTGCAACGGGGATGATGAGGACGAAGGAAAGGAAATTGAGAGCCTCGATACCGGAAAGTAAGCCGAATAATACTCCTGCGGCGATGCATCCGAGGAACCAGGGCATAATCTCCTTCTTTCTTGCTTCAGCATCGTCGAGATTTGTGATGGGGTCTTTTACAAGATGCTTAAAATGGACGATGGGATTTTTCATATTTTTTCCTCCTTGTTTTATGTAACATTGTGTTACATCAAACAGTGTAACATAATGTTACAATAAATGCAAGGGGTGATCGAGTGATTGGGCTGAAAAATATCAGAAAAGAGCGAAATTTGAATCAACAGAAGGTTGCAATGGACTTGAATATTTCCAGAGAAGCCTTGTCGTACTACGAAAACGGAAAAAGAGAGCCTTCTCTTGCTTTGCTGGTAGCAATGTCCGATTATTTTAACGTATCCATAAATTATCTGATAACAGGTGAAGAATTTCGAAAAAAATGAACCTATTCTTTCGGTAAAGAAAGAGTAGGTTATTTTTTGAACAGTCGCCCCTGCGGATGCGATAAACGGTTGGCCGTACGGGTGAAATATGACATAGCCCTTCCCCTCGCGGGCACGGGAACATCAGGTTTGGTTATCTTAATGCCCGCGTTGATTCTTCGTCGGGGCGAGCCCCTCCTCTGAATGACAACGTTTAGTGCTTCAAATTTCAGTTTAACGGGGAGGGGACGTTATTGATATATTGTAGGGGTCGATATCCTCGGCGACCCGCACATCTGCACACGAACCGAAACGGCATTGGTGTGTGTCATCCCGATAAACTGAAATTTCAACATTAAATAAAAAAACTCCGCTTTTGCGGAGTTTTTATTAAATATCATTTCTCAGAAGATCCTCAAAAGTCTCTCGCTTTACTGCCACGTAGTCCTTCCCTTCGTTCACCATTACCACCGGCGGGCGGGGTATACGGTTATAGTTCGATGCCATGGAATAGTTATACGCTCCCGTGACAAGAACCGCAAGGTAATCTCCTCTCTCGGGGCGGGCAAGGGCAACGTCCTCCTGTATAAGGTCGCCGCTCTCGCAGCATCGGCCTGCTACTGTTGCAACAAAATCGGCCTCTTCATCGGCTTTATTGGCTACAAGACAGGTATAATCTGACTCGTAAAGCGCATATCTGGGATTATCGGGCATTCCTCCGTCTACCGAAACGTAGCTCTTATACCCGGTTATGGTCTTGACGCTTCCCACAGAGTACACCGTCACGCCGGAATCGGCAACGATGCTTCTGCCGGGCTCCATGAGTATTGAAGGCTTCTTGACGGAAAGCCGGCCGCAAAGCCTGTCTATGACCCCTGCAAGGCCCTTTATATTCTCCCGATAGTCGATCTCGGGATCAGACTCAACGTAGCGCACGCCAAAGCCGCCGCCAAGGTTGAGCATTTCCGTTTCAAAGCCGCAATCGTCATACAGCTCTCTGATAAAGCGAAGCATTATCTCCGCTGCATCTGCAAAGGAGCTATACTCGAATATCTGGGAGCCGATATGGCAATGGAAGCCCTTGAGCGCTACGGCCTCAAGGGTGAGGGCATAGCGGCAGAGCTCTACGGCCTGTCCCGTTTCAATTGCCGTTCCAAACTTGGAATCTACCTTGCCCGTTGATATCTTCTTCTGTGTATGGGGGTCGATTCCCGGAGAAAGACGAAGAAGTATCTTCTGAACTATGCCCTTCTCCCTTGCCGTTTCGTTTATGGCATCAAGCTCCTCACGGTTATCTACTATAAAATATCCGACACCGGAGCTGATGGCATATTCGATATCTGCATCGGTTTTGTTATTTCCGTGGAAAAAGGCGTTCTCAAGAGGAAAGCCTGCCGCTGCCGCCGTATAAAGCTCGCCGGGAGAAACAAGGTCTGTTCCCATTCCCTCCTCGGCCACTATCTCATAAAGCCGCTTGAAGCAGCAGGATTTGCTGGCAAGAAGAGGGCGGCTGCCCTCTGGCATAAACTCTGCCATTGCATCTATATATGTTCTTGCATTCCTGCGGATGCGCTCCTCATCCATGAGAAAAAGAGGAGTGCCATACCTTTCGGCAAGCTCGCAAACGTCTCTGCCTGCAAGGCAAAGATGGCCTTTTTCGTTTATTGAAAGATTTGAGTGTAGCATATTTTCCTCATCAGCCCTCAATAAGGCTGTACATATTATAAAGTCCTGCACAGCGGCGGCTGATGAACTTAGCCGCACTCAGTGCACCCTCTGCAAATACTGCCCGTGACTCGGCGTTATGCTTAAGGCTGAGGCACTGGTAATCTGTTGATATAATGACCTCGTGCATTCCCGGCTCGTTTCCGCATCTCAGAGAGTGGATGCCGATCTCCTCAGGGGCCCTCTTTGCCATTCCGTGGCGGCCGAAAACGTACTGCGCCTCAGGTCGGACCTCCTTGACGGTATCTGCTATCATAAGAGCGGTGCCGCCGGGGGCATCAAGCTTACGGTTATGGTGCGCCTCAACTATCTCGATATCTGCATCGGGGAAAAGAAGAGCGGCACGGCGGGCAAAATCGCAAAGGGTGGCGATGCCCAGAGACATATTTGCAGAATAAAAAACGGGAACAGATCTTGAAGCCTCGATTATGAGCGCCTTCTCCTCCTCCGTATGGCCTGTTGTGCACATAACGAGAGGCAAAGATCGGCTGAGAGCATATGCTACCACCTCTTTTGTAAGAGAATGGTGGGAAAAGTCTATAATAACGTCTCCCTCTCCCTTATAATCTGCAAGCTCGTGCAGCTCAACGCTCTCGCTTATCTTATCAACGGCGGCACAAAGAGTGCAGTCCTCCCCCGCTTCAATGAGTGAGATGACCTCCTTGCCCATTCTGCCGCCTGCTCCGTAGAGAATGACCTTCATTTTTCTCTCCGTTCTCAGCCTATAAGGCCGTGAGACTTCATAATGGCATACATCTTCTCGGCCTTTGGCTCATCCATTTCTGTGAGGGGAAGACGGAGAGCGTTCTCGCAGAAGCCCATTTTTGCCATTGCCGCCTTTACGGGAATGGGGTTTACCTCGGAGAAGAGTGCATCTATAATAGAATGATACTTATACTGAAGAAGAGCTGCGCCTGCAATATCACCCGCAAAGAACCTGTTGCAGATCTCAACAGTTTCACGGGGCATAATGTTGGAAAGCACAGAGATGGCTCCAACGCCGCCAAGAGACATAAGAGGAACGATCTGGTCGTCGTTTCCGGAGTAGAGATCCAGCTTTTCGTGAACGTAGTGCATGGTCTCAACTATCTTGGAAAGGTTACCGTTTGCCTCCTTGATGCCCACGATGTTTTCGTGGTCTGCAAGGATGCGGTAGGTATCAGGCTCGATATTTACTCCCGTACGGCTAGGAACGTTATAAAGAATAACAGGTGCTGTGGACTTATCTGCGATCTCGGTGAACATCTTAACAAGGCCCTTCTGGGTTGCCTTGTTATAATAGGGGGTTACAACGAGAACTGCATCTGCACCTGCCTCGCAGGCACAGCGGGTAAGGTCGAGAGCATAGCCCGTATCGTTAGAGCCTGTTCCTGCAATGATCGGCACACGGCCTGCCGCACGCTTAACGGCATATGCGATGGCATCACGGTGCTCATCATCGGTGAGGGTGGAGGCCTCGCCTGTGGTGCCGGCAACAACGAGAGCATTGATGCCGCTCTCTATCTGCCAATCGATGATCCTGCCAAACTGCTCATAGTTGATGCCCTCCTCGTTAAAGGGGGTGATAAGAGCGGTTGCAATACCCTTGAAGATAGTCTTTTTCATATTTATAATTCCTTCCTCTGCCAAAAGGCCAACAAAAATTTTCAATAGCAATTAAAAAAGCCGACAGCGGTCGGCAAACGAAAGCTCCCGAAAAGGAACCCTGATAGCTCTCCGCAAATGCGACAGTCGGAGCGATCTTATTCGCTCAAACCGGCTCAGACGAGACCACCGCCTGCCCTCGGCACCTGCCCCTTTCCTGCAAGCAACGGGCGGTCAACCCTACACGCCTGCGGTACTCTTGGCACAATGCACCTCTACCGTTAGGTAATTATAGCACAGTAAATTTCCCCTGTCAACATCTATTATTCATTCTTTCATATTAACTAATATTAAATGCATCCGTTTCTGCTCTCCCGTCTTGACCTTTTGGCGTTCTGATGCTAAAATAAGGATATATTGCTTGTGAGAGGAGGAGAAGCGTGAGATTTATTGACACTATAGGCCAAAGGATAAAAAAGGCAGGCCTTTCCGGAGGCGACTTTTTTGCGGCTCTGGTGCTTTCCTTTATCATCGCATCTATCGTTTACGCCCTTAAATGGAAGTTCACTCTGCTGCTCTACGTTCGTCAGTACCCCCTCTGGATCCCTATTCTCATATTGGGCCTTTGCTTTGCTCTGGTGGTGGCCCTTTCTCTGCTTTTGAAAACGAAAAGGCTTATCGCCTGGCTGCTGATGCTTTCGGCCATGACCTTCTCCGTTATTCTTGTCTGCGCCCTGCCGGCCAACGTGTTCTTCTGCATGGGCCTTTCCTTCGTTATCCTCCTTTGCACAAAATACTGCACCGAGGACGACAAGCTGGGCCTTGATGCCTTAAAAATAAACGATAAGCTCTCCTTTGGCATCGTTGCCCTTCTTTGCGTTGCCTTTACAGCCACGGTCTATATCCTCACGGCAGCAAAATACAGAAGCTTTTACCATTCTGCCTTTGATTTCGGCATCTTCTGCCAGATGTTTGAGAGCATGGCCGACACCGGCATCCCCTATACAACGGTGGAGCGAGGCGAGCTAATGAGCCATTTCGGCATTCATTTCTCCCCCTTTTTCTACCTTCTGCTCCCCGGATATATGGTATTCCGTTCCCCTCTTTACCTGCTCTTTATGCAGGCTCTTGCAGTTTCCCTGGGAGCCTTCGCCGTCAGGCGCATATGCAGAGCTCTGGACCTTTCTCCCGGTGAGAGCGCCTGCGGAGCCGCGATCTATCTGCTTTTCCCCACTATGGGAAACGGCTGCTTCTACGATTTTCACGAAAACAAGTTCCTCTCCGTGCTCATTCTCTGGGCCCTTGCCCTTATACTTGAGAAAAAGCCGGTGGGGGCAGGCATTTTCCTCTTTCTTATCCTGACGGTGAAGGAGGATGCCTTTATATACGTTATCGCCATCTGCCTCTGGATGCTGGTAACAAAGAGAAACCGTGCCTTTGCCGTTTGCGCTACAGTTTTCTCCCTGCTCTGGTTCTTTTTTGCCTGCAGTATGATAGAGCTTTCAGGGGGCGAGATCATGTCTGACAGATTCAAAAACTACTCCGCAAACGCAAACCCCACCCTATGGGATGCGGTTCGCACCTGCTTTATTAACGTTGGCTACCTGTTTAAGGAGGTATTTGCCGGCGCAGATATGGAAAGGTTTAAGGAGATGACCTATTCAGGCCAGAAAATGGAGTTCATTTGGTGGACGGCAACGCCCCTCCTCTTCACTCCCTTTCTCCGAAAGCGCTCCTCAGAGCTTGTGCTCCTTATTCCCCTCCTCGTTATAAACATGATGCAAAGCTGGATGTATCAGCACGATATAGATTTTCAGTATACCTACGGCTCCTGCGCTCTGCTTATATTCTCTGCCCTACTTTTCCTTGGAGAGAGCAGGCATAAGGTGCGCCGCTTTGCCCTTATCGGAATGCTTTGCCTTTCCATTATATTTTCATCGTCTGTTTTTCTGCCAAAGGCCAAAAGATTTACAGACAGCTATTATCAGAATAAGGAGATGTACGATGCAACGGCCGCCGTTCTTGAGACTATCCCCAAGGATGCCTCGGTAACGGCCTATGGCTATATGACCCCCCACCTTTGGTATATCAAGGACCTTCAAACAAGCCCCAGATACTACGGAAAGCTTGTTCGCACCGATTACTTCGTTATTGATACCCGATTCGAGGACAGCGCCTCCTCTGAGGCTATGTTTGATATTATGAAGGACGATTACGAGCTCTTTGCTTGCGAGGGGTATGCTGCAGTATACAAGCTGAAGGACTAAAATGAATAAGCTCAACATTCACGTATACCACCGCAGGCGAATGAAAAAAAGATACGAGAAATACGGCTCCGAGGCCTTTGATGCCTACCAGCTTATGGAGATGCTTCTTTTCTATTCATACAAAAGAAGGGATACCAACTCTCTGGCTCACATCATTATGGACGACCGGGAGACCTCGTTTTACGGCTCAAAGACCACATCCTTTCTGAAGGACCACCACGGAGTGGGAGATGAAACGGCAACCCTTGTCCGCCTCTCCTCCGATACCTGCCTTGCCGCCCTGACGGAAAGGCTGAGGAGCAGGCCTATGAGCTCTGATTTTTCAAGAAGAGCGTTTTTATGGCTCTGGTTCAAAAACAAGCCTGACAAATCAGTTGCACTTCTGCTTCTCGATGAAAGCATGAATTATATAGACTGCCTGGGAGTTTATCTGAAAAGAAGGCCCGTTCCCGACGTTTACAGATCAAAGATCCTTACCCTTATGGCAGAAAAGGAGGCATCCTATGCGGTGCTCTGCCATAACCATCAGAAAAACAACAGGGATCCAAGCGTTGAGGATATGTATCTGACAGCCTATCTTCAAAGCTCCCTCTCCCCATTGGGATATACGCTCCTCTCCCACCTGATAGTAACGGATACAGACTGCATAGACTGCCGCTATCCCGAGGCCGAGGCTCCCACAGAGGCTCTCGACTGCGAAAAGCAGGAGCAGGCGCATGAAATGAATAAAGAATCTAAAGTAAAGGAACATCAGTGTAATGAGAAAGCTTTGTGAATATCTTGAATGCGGACAGATCGCCTCAACCCACGGTGTCAGAGGCACGGTGCGCCTTGAAAACAGAACGGACTCTCCCACAGTTCTTGCATCCCTCAAAAGAATGTACAGAAAAAAGGGAGAGGAGTATACCGAAATGAAGGTCATAAGCTCCTCCGTTCAGAAAACCATGGTGCTCACAAGCTTTGAGGGCATTGACAGCGTTGAGGCAGCGGCCGCCCTCAAGGGCACCGTTCTCTATGCCAGAAGAGAGGACTTTCGCCTGAAGCGGGGAGAGTTCTTCTGGGCCGATATTATGGGCCTGCCCGTTATAGATAACGAATCGGGAGAGGTGTACGGCACCCTCTCCAACATCCTCACCCCCGGCGCCCATCAGGTTTACGTTGTAAAGCGTGAGGCAGGCGAGTTTATGATCCCCGCCGTTCCCGAATTTATAAAGGAGATCTCCCTCGGCGAGGAGCGTTCCGAGGGTATCTACGTTAAGCTCATTGAAGGTATGCTCGAATAATTCGCCAAAGGCGAATTAATGAATTGCGCTTTCGCAATTCAATTCATGGCGAAGCCAGATCATTAGAGAAATGAATTGAAGCTGCGCTTTATAAATTGAACACAGTTTATGAATTGCCCGCGGCATGATCTGCGCTGCGGCGCATTTGAAAGGTTAAGCTATGAGATTTGATATAATGACCCTGTTTCCCCACCTTGTGAATAAGGTTCTTTCGGAAAGTGTTATCGGCAGGGCGCAGTCGGCGGGGCATATTGAAGTAACTGCTTATAATATTCGTGATTGGTCTGATGATAAGCACCGCCGGGTCGATGATACCCCCTGCGGCGGCGGTATGGGCATGCTTATGGCGGCCCCTCCCATATACAATTGCTACCGGGAGATAACCTCCGATAAAAAAGAGGACGAAAGAATAAAGACCGTATATATGTCGCCCAGAGGCACCGTTCTTACGGAAGGCGTTGCTAAAAGAATCGCCTCTGAGTGTGACAGGCTCGTTATCCTCTGCGGACACTATGAGGGCGTTGACCAGCGAATAATCGACGAGATCGTTGATGAAGAGATCTC
>JAFQNM010000170.1 GCA_017395885.1 Clostridia bacterium
CACAACAGAGTCAGAAGGTGAAGAAACAGACCCTGATACAGAGGACGAGGATGAGGATACCACAGCATCACCCGATACAACCTCTCCCGTAACAGCACCCGATACAGGCTCCGGCAGCGGAAACGGAGTAAGCGACGATACCGGTGGCGGCGGTTTGGGTATCGGTGATTCTTCCGGCGGAGACGGTAACGGCGACGGAAATGGGAATGGTGAGCACGACGGTAATTCCACCAGTACAAACGGTGACGTTCCCGTTCCTCAGGCTTCCTCCACAAAGGATGCATTTCCCACCTACATAACCACAAAAAGCGGAAAGAAGCTTATCCATACATATTCGGACAGAGCGATAGATGCAGGGGAGGATAATTCTAAAAATTATTCATACATCCCTTTCCTCAGCACAACAAACTTTCCTTCTCTCAACGAGAGATACAATAACCCTGCCGCAATGATCGAGGATATCAAGCCCGGTCTTGTATGCAATCACGTTATCGTAGGCTATGACGGATATATGTTCTACGAGGACACAAAGGAAGACTTCCTCGGAACGAGCGTGCTCAACGGCTCTCTGTACGACAGAGCGAAGGAAATGCTCAAGTCCAGCCAGCAGTGGGCAGAGCAGCACGATATGAAGTTCTATATCGTAATTGCTCCCAATAAGAACACAGTATACCCCGAGTATATGCCCGAGGGATATACAATGGCAAGCTACCGCAGATACGATCAGTTTGTAGAGCTTATCAATGATGCGGGCATCACCGCAGTAGACCTGAGAGATGCTATGGCTCAGTCCCGTCAGGCTGCTCCTCAGAAGAATCTTTATTATAAGTACGATACTCACTGGAATAACCATGCAGGCTATATTGCTTATAAGACCACAATGGAGATGATCAAGAAGGATTTCCCCGATGCAGTCATCCACCAGAAGAGCGAGTATCAGATCAACTATGAAGAAACATATATGAAGGACCAGGCATATTACCTCGGTCAGTATTCATATTATAAGGATTACGGTCCCGTATATACTCTCAAGAGTGCCAACACAGCAAAGCTTGTTGACTATGAGCCCGTTCAGGGATGGGGACAGTTCGTGTTTGCTTACGAGGTAACCAGCGGTAATAATAAGGGCTTCTCCGATAAGCTCAAGTGGCTGCAGTATGAAAACACCTACAACACCAATGCACCCAATGCATATATCCTTCGTGACTCCTACAGCATCGCAATGATCCCCTTCTTCAAGGATTCCTTTAAGCTCAGCACCTATAACTGGACGTTCTCCTTGAATTCCTGTAAGCAGGAGATCCTTGATTACGATACAGACGTGATCATCGCAATTATTGCAGAGAGAAATCTTAAGAATTACGTTAACCAGAAGGAAGTAACGGATTAATTGAAAGGAATTTACAAAAAATGAGAAAGCTAAGCTTGTTTCTTGCAGTTCTTATGATAGCGGCATCTGTTTTCACACTTGCTTCGTGTAAGGCCAACGTGGACGTTGATGTGGACGGAGAAGTTGACGTTAACGTAAAAAATGAAAAGATCGACCCTAAGGATGCTGATCTCAAATATCTGGTGGCAGCTATTGAGGAGAAGGCTCCCTTTACGGATATGGTCAGTGAATTTCTTTATAAAACAGACGATCCCGATGAGATGATCAAGTGGACGTACGGTGTCAGAGATATGGCAGCAAACGATCTTATTGAAGATTATGTGATCACCATGCCCGCCGACTATAGCCAGACTCTTGCAATCATCAAGTTCAAGGACGGTATGACAGAAGATGATTTTGAACAGGTAAAGGCGGCTGTTACGGAAGAATATATTTCGGGACGTGAGAAATCCCTGTTTGTGTATATGCCCAATGAGGCAGACGATATGGCATGGGCTCTTGAAAATCCCGATAAGATCTGGCGTCAGTATGGAGATAACCTTCTCGTGCTTGCGATCTACGGCGATGGCGGCCCCGGCAAGAGTACAGAGGCTGTTCAAATTTGGAAGGTTATTGACGATTACCTTGCAGGAAAATAATAATCAAAAAACCTGTTGCGAATGAGCGGGGTTGCTAAGGAAAGTCTTCTTTATAACAATGAAATTTGGCACACAAATTTCCTGCTTGCAACAGTATAAGACAAAACTACCCGAAGAAGAGAGAATTAAACTCTTTTTCGGGTAGTAATTTTTATATAGTGATATTCAGTGCTAAACGCACAGAGTGATATTTCCCGTTCGGGAAGTGATATTGAAATCTTACGATTTCAGTGATATTTTATTCGCAAAAACTGCCGAAGGCAATATCACTTGAACTTTAGTTCAAATATCACTGCAAAGCAATATCACTCACCGTAAGGCGAATAAAACTGCCCAAGTGTCCTTTAGAACACTTGGGCAAAGCAACAGGTTTTTTGATTGGCTATCCTAATCTCCCCGGTTCTGCCGGAGCCTTTGATCTCAGAACGTGCTCGTCTAAGATTTTTAGAACTGCACTTGCCATTGAGGCAAAGCCAAGATCGTTTGGGTGAACAGAATCGACCGTGCAGGCATCGGGAAAATCCTTGAAGAATATATTGCTGCCATCAATAAAATAAACATTATTATCCCCCAGAGCCACCGCCTCGTCATAGGTGGCCTTTATAATATCCCGTCGTTCTTCAGCGTCTCTTGTCATGCTGTGGCAGGGAGCCGAGAGGATAATAACAGGCAGTAGAGGATGCGCTTTTCGTATCCTTTTAAAGAACGGTGCATGAGTTCTTTTGAGATAGTCCGTGTCGGGGGCGTTGTAATCGTAGTCATAAACGAAGGCCAGCATAGAAAGAGATGCAATGTAATCTGCCATTTCTTCTTCGGCAACACAGGAGCCGGAAAAGCCCAGGTTAAGATAGTCTGTATTGGTTTTGTGAGAAATAAGAGCGGGATATGCGTTTCCGGGTCTCGAAGCACATCCTCCCTGAGTAATGGATGAGCCATAGTAGACTATGGGGGGCTCATATATATAATGAGCACCGAAATCGAGCTCAGAGCCGGGAGCAAGACCTATATCAAGCCTTTTAACACCGTTATAGAGGGGGAAATTCACCGTGTAGCAGGTAAGAGGTGTATGCTCCTCTGCAACTCTTATAATGCTGTGGTAGTGTCCCTGACCGTGGCATATGCCTGTCGGCGGAATAAAGGAGCGAATGAACCTCTCCTCGTTTCCGTCAAGCCTGTATAGGTCAAAGCCGCAGGATCCTGTCAGAGGCATATGAGCCATATGGCAGGCATCACCTATCTCTGCATAAATTGCAATATACGGTGAGCTTGTGGAGAATCTGACCCGTCCTCCTGCAGTGTTCATAGAAAGGTAGTTGACCCCGCCGTTAACACCCTCAATAAAGGGAGCCCGTGAAAATGGGGCATCCTTGTCCCCGGAGTCGAAAAGGCCGAATAGGGAA
>JAFQNM010000171.1 GCA_017395885.1 Clostridia bacterium
TACAATTTGCTTATTTTATGACAACGTTTTCTTCTCCCAACATTTCCTGAAGCTCTTTTACGGTGAAGCTGTTTACTGATGCTCCACTACCCTTAAGTGCTGAGGGCTTTTTTGTTTTTGCATCATAAACGACAACCGGAACGATTCCCGAAAAGATAGACAAAAATGCACTGACCCTCGAAAACTCCTCAGAATCCAAAGAGGGAACTCTGAGATAGAGCTTCATTTCGCCTTTTTCCTTTTCCTTTACCTTAGGCTGCATAGAGGGAGGGTATGAGGGCGCTTTTCCATCATGTGAAAGGAAAACACCTTCATTAAGAATAAGCTTAGGCGCCTCGTCATCCTTAATTGAGATCTTTCCCACAAGAGCAACAGGACTATCAACCGTAAGCAAATGACTGTATAGAGCAAAAATCTTTGGAAACACGATAAGCTCTATCTCGCCTGTGCCGTCCTCAACGGTAACAAAGGACATTCTCTCTCCGCTTTTCGTATTTTTATCCGAGCGTGACAGAACGGAGGCGCATATGCAAACAGTCTGATTCTCTCTGTATTCCTCGGTACCCTCATCTCCGAAGGCTTTGAGAATTGAGGAAACCGAAGCAGGTGAAAGAGCTTTGATATTTTCCTTATAGTCATCAAGAATGTGAACAGAGAGATACATTCCCGAGACCTCTTTTTCCATTTTAAGCTTCTCTGCCGTAGTAAACTCAGGAATTTCGGGAAAGGCAGTTTCCGGCACCGAAAGCTCATCCGCATCCATAGCCGAGAAGAAATCAAGTTGACCCTCCATTTTGTCTGAGGAGCCTCTATGATCGAGAAGCTGCTCAAACACCGCAAGCATCCTGCTTCTGTATACACCAAGGCAATCAAGAGCTCCTGCCTTAATAAGAGTTTCTGCCTGGCGCTTATTGAGACCGTGCTTTTCCATTCTGGAAAAGAAATCATCAAAGCTCTTAAACTCTCCGCCTGATTCTCTTTCTGCCACAAGCTGATCGATAAAAGCAACGCCAACATTCTTGAGCGCTGCAAGACCGAAGCGGATAGCTCCGTTTTCTGCGCTGAAGTCTGTTCGGCTATTATTGACATCAGGAGGAAGAACGGCTATTCCCTTTTTTCTGCAATCTGCAAGATACTCGCAGATCTTATCCGTGCTTGATAGAACGGAAGTTATAAGAGCACAGTTATATTCGACCTTATAGTGAGTTTTCAGATAAGCTGTCCTGTATGAGGTTACAGCATAAACTACGGCATGGCTTTTGTTAAAGGCATATTTTGCAAAATCTTCAATATCCTTGAAAAGCTTTTCTGCATCAGCTCTTGCCATTCCGTGGCTCTCGGCTCCATCAATAAAGGCATCCTTCTCTCGCATAAGCTCATCTGCATGCTTTTTTGAAATTGCACGGCGAACAATATCTGCATGACCAAGCGAATATCCTGCAACGCTGCAGAATATCTGCATTACCTGCTCTTGATATACAATACAACCGTACGTTGAGTCAAGAATTGGCTTTAACAGCGGAGACGGATACTCCACCTCTCCGCCCTTATGCCTTGCTTCGATATACTTGGGTATTGAGCTCATTGGGCCCGGGCGAAACAGGGCTATGGCTGCGATAATATCGTCTATGGACTCAGGCTTAAGCTGCTGAAGCATCTGTTTCATGCCGGGGGACTCAAGCTGAAAAACGCCGTCTGTATCGCCCTTTGATATGACCTGATAAGTAGCTTTATCATCAAGTCTGATATCTGACAGGGAAAAAGAAGGGTCTTTTGCCTTGATCAGCTTTTCGCAGGAATCAATTACTGTCAGGTACCTGATAGCAAGAAAATCAAATTTTAAAAGGCCGAGCTCAGCAACGGTATTCATATCAAACTGGGTTACCGTTATTCCGTTATTCCTTGCAAGAGGAACAAGCTCGCTCAACGGTCTTTCAGTTATAACCACGCCTGCGGCATGGGTTGAAGCGTGTCTCGGCATTCCTTCAAGGGCACGGCTTATATCAACGAGCTTTCTGATATCATGGGATGAAGCGTATTTTTCATGGAATTCCTTATTCTTCAAAGCATCCTCAAGGGTAATATTAAGCTCCTTAGGGATAAGCTTTGCAACGCTGTCCACCTCTCCGTAGGACATATCAAGTGCTCTACCCACGTCTCGTATAACGGCTCTTGCAGCCATTGTTCCGAATGTTATTATCTGGGCTGTATGGTCATCCCCGTATTTTTCTCTGACATATTCGATTGCCTCGTCTCTTCTGTTATCGGCAAAATCAATATCAAAGTCAGGCATACTGACTCTCTCAGGATTCAGAAATCTCTCAAAGAGCAGATCAAATGTCAGAGGATCAACATCGGTTATTCCTATAAGA
>JAFQNM010000172.1 GCA_017395885.1 Clostridia bacterium
CGAAAATCTCTTAATATAGCTTTCTCCGGGTGCAGTACATCTACTTTTATTCCCCCGCGCTTCTCCGGTGCACAGGATAAGCACGCAGGTATTCTTTTAAATCATGACAGCTTCAAAGAATAAAGGGCTGTTCACGTTCGCCGCTGATTTTATGCCGGGGCAAGGTCGCGGCATTCGCTTGCGCCGACAGGCCGCATCGTAGGCGGCGGTAGCTTATGCAGCTACGAGATTGCTATTGTTAGCGTTTAATTTAAGTGGAGCTTATTTAAGTGTTTCTCCAAACACTACCCGCTTACCATACCTCAAAATCCCCGTCGAAACCATTACGTCCCCATGGGTCAGTCATATTTCAGGCTGTTTTTTGAGTATCTCTCGATCTCTCTGCCCGCTTCCCTCTTTGCATCTGTCTCTCGCTTATCATAAAGCTTTTTACCTCTGCAAAGGCCTACCTCCATCTTAACTCTCGAGCCTGAGAAATAAAGTGAAAGTGGAACAAGGGTGTAGCTATCTCTGGAAATAAGGCCGAAAAGCTTATTGATCTCCTTTCGGTGCATGAGCAGCTTTTTAACACGCATAGGATCCTTATTGTATATATTTCCCTTCTCATAAGGGCTTATGTGCACACCAATGGCAAATATTTCACCATTGATAATACGGCAGTATGAATCCTTAAGATTAACTCTGCCCTCTCTGAGACTTTTAACCTCTGTACCGAAAAGCTCAATACCGGCCTCATATGTCTCATCCACAAAATAATCGTGACGTGCCTTCTTATTAAGTGCAATTATTTTGTGACCTGTCTTTTTTTCTGCCATACACTACCCTCCTTTCCGAGAATGGATTTGTAGTATACCATATTTTTATATAAAAATCAATAGGTGAATTTGTAAATTAAGGTATTTGGAGTGATAAAGAGCCTTACGGAGTTTGCAAAGGAGCACAGGACACTCTTTGAGAAGATATGCGACGTTGTTGAGGAGTTTATCTCCGATGCCCTCACAGACGTGCTTACTGATGGTAGTGTCGTTGCCGCTCTTGCAAGAATCAAGCAGGAAGACAAGAGCCTGTGGCAGACCATTAAGAATGCTATTGCAGACTTTCTCAAAAGATGGGGAGAGATCCTCGGCACCTACAAGGGCAGACAGCTTGATGCGCAGGAGTCAAGGGCTCTCAGTGCTATGGAGGACGTTTTCAAAAACGTTCAGCAGATGTATGCAGAGGCTTTTGCAGAGGCGAATGAGAGCATCGCGCAGGGCGAAGCGGCAGAAACAAAAAAAGCCGCCGAGGGCGGTGTGAAGCTGCAGGAGAAGAAAATCAAGTATTCATATGAAAATTTGACATCCGATGCTTATTACAAAAACGGTCGCATTTACGATTATGATTTTTTGATTAATCAAGCACCTATGCAGATTATTACCGATATGCCCCGGCTTTCAGAAGTAAAGAGCAACGGAAGAATTGATCCCGATCATATAGCAGAACTTGGTTTAAGCAATACCGAAAAATATGGTGGCATAAAAGAAGGAGATGTTTACCTCCTTGAGAATCGTTATACAAAGAGAACTCTGCAAATAAGCAAGGATAGCATTACACATGGTCTTGGTGGTGGATATTCACTATTTGCAATAAGAACAAACGCAAGGCTTGGTAGTATAATCGGAGAAATATGCCAAAACGCCATCCCCATAAACGGTCTTGCGAATACGCATAATGTCAAAGGTACGTACACGATGGTTTCACTGATCCAAACAAAGGTGAAGGAAAACAGCGAATGGCTCGTTGCAAGGGTGACAGTTGAACAGCAGAACGGAAAAGTATTGGGCATTGAGGCTCTTGATGTTACTCATGCTGTGAGCGGTATATTCACATCAATTAAAGATGGGGATATAACAAAAACAGCAGAGAGTTCAGCGTCCCAAGGACCGCACTCCGGCGATTATGTCGAACGTGCACACAAACTCTCTGCTGATATCAGTATAGCAGACTTGTTAAAAATTGTCAATAGGACTCACCAAGAATTCTTGTCCGATGATGTAATAGCAAAGCTTGGTACAGAAAGAGCAAAAGAGAAAAAGGGGTTGTTTTCCCAGCGCAACACAAGAGACTCCGAGGGGCGCAAGCTTTCTGAGGGGCAGATGGAGTATTTTGCAGAAAGCGTTGTTCGTGACAAGAGAGGCAGGCTACTTCCCGTTTACCACGGTACGAAGAGCGCAGGCTTTAACGTTTTCTCTAAGAGCGATGACATAGGCTATTTCTTTGCAAAATCTCGTAAGACCGCAGAAACCTATTCCGGCACGAAGAAGATCTATGCTCCCGACCGGAGCTCTCCCTGCCTTACATAGAATTCAGTATTATCCACTTTTCTCTTGAATTTATTGCGATTTTGACCGAAAATTTCATAAAATTTTAGTAATATTTGTCTACTCGCAGTATTGATTTTAAAGTTTTATAGTGGTATCATATACTTGTATAAAAGTGAAAGGAATGGACAATTATGGAATTTATTATCGACAGCGCCGATACCGCTGCCATCCGCAGATGTATCGAATTCTTCCCCGTTGCAGGCGTAACTACCAATCCTACTATTATTTCTAAGGAAAAATCAGATTTCAAGGCTCTCATCTCCGAGATCAGAAGCATTATCGGTCCCGACATGATGCTTCATATTCAGGCTACCAGCGATACAGCTGAAGAGATCGTTGCTGAAGCAAGAGCTCTCAAGAAGATCGCAGGCGGAGATTTCTATATCAAGATCCCCGTTTCCGCTGAGGGTCTCAAGGCTATGCGTATCCTCAAGGGCGAGGGCATCAAGATCACTGCTACTGCTATCTTTACTCAGCAGCAGGCTCTTCTC
>JAFQNM010000173.1 GCA_017395885.1 Clostridia bacterium
CCTCCTGAAGGTGGCTCTGAAGAATAAGAGCGAGAGGCAGGCGCTTGCCTCTTTTCATCATTTTTCCGTAATGATCGGGGCAAAAGCCCTTTTCGTTGGTCTTTTTTCTGATGTCAGGCTCCATCATAGATGCGCCGAGAATAAGATCCAGTTCATCAAGCTCAAGCCTTCTGAGCAAACGGCAGAAGGGGCAGCCTCGTCCTGCATCCTCCTGACCCATTTCAAAGGCCTCGTTAACGGGAATAGTATATATCTGTTCCATATCCACCTCATAGAAAACGATTTGTTTATCTCATTATAAACTACTTTCAGGAGTTTTTCAATATGAACGTTCCCTATATCGCAGATAATAAAAACGGCTGGCTCACCATAGAAGGTGTTGGCGATTTTTCTGTTTTCCGCACTTTTGATTGCGGCCAGTGCTTCCGCTTTGATCCGGCTTGCGATCCGACCTATGCCTGTGAGGTAGAGGGAATAGCCTTTGGGAAATACGTAAGGCTCGCAGAAAAAGAAAAGGGAAGGCTTTATATAAAAGCAAGTGAAAAGGATTTTTATGAGACGTGGCTCGTTTATCTTTCTCTTGACAGAGATTATATAGCGATAAACGAAAAAATCAAAGGCTCACTTTCCGGAAAAGATGGGGAGCATATGCTCCGTGCCGCAAGTGCATCAGAGGGTATCCGAATACTTAGGCAGGACCCTTGGGAGGCTCTTTGCTCCTTCATTGTTTCTCAGAATAATAACATCCCCCGAATAAAAAAGATAATCGCCGCAATGAGCGAAAAAT
The DNA here is from genome assembly GCA_017395885.1 of Clostridia bacterium. Taxonomy (GTDB): domain Bacteria; phylum Bacillota; class Clostridia; order Oscillospirales; family CAG-272; genus Avispirillum. The sequence goes on from JAFQNM010000173.1 coordinate 788, forward strand.
ACGGCGAAAAAATAGAGGGTGGATATGCTTTTCCAACGCCGGAGTCCCTCAGAGATGCGGGAGAGAGTGCAATATTCGAGCTCAGAACAGGATTTCGGGCCAAATACATATACGATGCAGCCTGTAAGGTGTCGTCGGGAGAGCTTGATCTTTTGGCGGTAAAAAATATGGCTGAATATGCGGATGCAGAAGGAGAGCTTATGCGAATCAAGGGCGTAGGCCCTAAGGTTGCTGCCTGCTCCTTGCTTTTCGGCTTTGAAAGGCTTGATGCTTTTCCCATAGATGTCTGGATCAAGAAGGTTATCGCAAACAGATTTGAAAACGGGCTTGACCCCGCCGTGTTCGGAGAATATGCCGGAATTGCTCAGCAGTATCTTTTCTATTACGAGAGATACGTTTCATCTGCTTTGGGCGATTGACAAAGCATAAGCGATTTAGTATAATATTCAAGTAATTATTTCCATGGAGGTCATAATGAATAAAGCAACAAGGATCATTCTTTTGATAATAGCATTTCTTCTCATCGGAGCAGGTATTGCCGCAGGCATATTTGCCATAGTAAAGGGCCCGGAGAGCGAGCTCTCTGAAAAGAATGAGGAGACAGAGGCAGAATATATCGTGGATCTTGATGACGTTATAGATACAACGCCCATAGGCGAGCTTATCAAATACGACCGAGTAGAGGAAAAGCTTGACGAAGATGGCCTTCTCACCAGCAGGATCTATTATCTGGGAGATGCGTATGCAGGCCGTAAGGACTACTTCAGAACTGAAACCGAGGAACACATCCTTGTTTTTGATGCAAATGAAAAAGAGATTGCAAGCACTCTTATGAGCTTTAACGCTGCCGGCAGCGTCAGCACCGTCACTCACCGTATGAACTCGACCGTTACAAAGACTGTTGAGTATGACTATTATGAGGATATGACAACGCCTGAAAACAAGCTGGTAAAGATCTATTCGGGAGAGGATGTTTTTGCAACAAAGACCTTCTATTACGAAAACGGTAAGATGTCAGAGGTCAATGAATACAAAAACAATGAGCTCACAAGCCGCATCGTTTATGACGAAAACGGTAATCCTATAGAAAACGGCGGTGAATGATTTGAAGATAGTGCGAATTATTCTGGCCCTTGCCCTGGTGGCCTCAGCTCTTTGCTCCTGCCAAAGC
>JAFQNM010000019.1 GCA_017395885.1 Clostridia bacterium
CGGCAAGCAGCTCCTCAAGCTTCTTCTCCAAAAGCTCGCTATAGTATTCCGGCTCAAAGCTTTCCTCACTTACCGCTTTTTCTTCGCTTTTGAAAAGCATAGGCATAAGCAAAAGCAAAAGGCCTACGGCAGCTCCAATTATGAGCAGCCCTTTTCTGAGCCTCGTTTTTTCCTTTTCCACATCATCTCTCCTTATCATCTCATCCTATCTCGATCTCTATAGGAGCATCAAATACGTCTCTGAGCATTTTCTCAGCCTCATGCTCATCGGGGCACTCTCCGTATACCGTTATCACTACCCTTTCAAGCTCTCCGGCATCACTGAATTCCGCATAGGCGCTCATTTTATCATATGAAATGCCGTATATGCTCTGCAGGGCGGCCCCTGCACCTCTTGCAATATACTCCCCCCTTTCTCTCAGGCCAAGCTCTGACTCTACGCCAAAGCTCTCTTCTCCCTCAAGCTCTGCATCAAGGCCTGACAGCCCGTCCGCAAGCGGCAAAAGCAGTATTACCGACATTACGAGAGCACCGATAAATGCAATGAATCTGCCAAGCCTTCCGTTCTCTCCGTCCGGACTGAGACATAGTATTACAGAAACAAGCACCGCTCCAAGTGCTACCGAATATACGTATTCTCCCATATCACACCGCCGTTGAGCTCTTGCAGAATATTCCCAGTGCAATTATAAACATAACTGCGGCTCCTGCCGTTATTGCAAGAAGCTGGATACAGATGCTCCTGCATTCTGAAAGCAGCTCTCCCTCTCTTTCGCACCCCAGAACCCTTGCCACCGTCCCTGAAAGACCTATTACCACCGTATTTATCAGTATGCTTATGAACGGCGCAAGAAAGGCAACGGCTACAACCGCTATCCCTACTATGCCGCAGGCCTGCTTTATTACGGAAAGGCCTGCAAAAAGCATTGAAAAGGATTCGGCCACAGGGCCTCCTACTATGGGAAGATAGCTGCCAAGGGCAAACTTTACCGTTTTTACCGCAAGAGTATCTGCTCCGTCTGCTCCTATGGCCTGAAGGGAAAAAGCAAAGGTGAGAACCGTCATTACAGCAATGAGCGTTCCCGTTATGAGACCTCTGAGGGTCGATGACATAAACGAAATGCCTTTATTTCCGGTTACACAGGAAACCACCGCAAGTATAAAGGCAACGTACACCCACACGGATATGACCCTTGAAAACAGGGCCTCTGCCAAGCCGATCATCATTGCAACACCTGTTTGTGTTACTGCAGCTGAGCTTAGCCTGCCTGACGTTATATGTAAAGCCTCCATAACGGGGACAATTGCAAGCATTGATTCACAAAGCACATGGAGAAGGCCCTTGGCCGTTGCGAACACCCCCTCCATTACGGCAAAGATGCCAACGGATATGCTGAGAGTTGAGCACACGGAAAATGCTCCGTTCAGCTCCCCGTTGGAAATGGTTTTGGAAAGCATATGAAAAACGGCAGCTATCAGCACGTTACCAAGGAGGCCTGAAAGCGTTTTCGTTGCGGGAGCCACGGCCTTTTTCAAAGATTCCCGTATTTTCTGCCAAAAAAAATCTGCACTGTATTCCTCATATGACGTTCTGTTTTTCTCCGGAAGCTCGTCCCTTATTTCCTCAGGCAGGCTCTCTATCAATGCCTCCACACGGGCCTCAGCCTCATCTCTTGCATCTGCTGACATATCGTATTCATAAACCGTCCCTCCCCTTACCGTTATCAAAAGCAGCTGTACAATTGAAAGGAGGATTATTGGTGCGATCATTGCCTTTTTCATTTGTTTTCTTTTTCCTTTTCACATAAGACCGGCCACCGTTTCCATCAGCCCCTCTATCAGAGGCAGGCTGAGAAGCAGCAGCTCTACCTTTGCACCGAGTATTACCGCTGCCGCTACCGTTTCCTCTCCCGCATCACGGCATATGCTCTCCGTTACCGAGGCCACGTATCCGATACCAAGCGCCTTTACAAGAGTCGGCGCATACCGTGAAATTGCCGTTCCCTCTCCCAAAGAGGCAACTGCTTTGATCACCTGTGAGGCACCGCCGTTTATACTGAATGTGAATATGAGAATAACGGCACACATTGCTGCGGCGACCGCTGCGTTTTTGTTTTTTTCCTTCAGCAGGAGTGCTGCCGCCACGCTTATGACGGCAACACCTGATATTCTCAAAACTGATTGAATCACAGCTCAAATACGTTTCTGACCGCATCGAACAAGGCCCCTATCTCGCCAACGAGCATCAGCAAAACAACGACCACGCCTACAACGCCTACCAGCATTGCCTGCTCGTCCCTCCCCGTTTTCTGCAGGATCTGGGCGGCAACCGCAACGATGATGCCAACCCCTACCGTTTTCAAAAGAAGTGAAATATCCATATTTACCTTTAATATTAGCTTAAATCAACAAAATAACGAGAGATGCCGCAAGCAAAAGGGGAAGGAGCCTGTACATCCGAAGCTTTTCACCAAGGCTCTCTCTCATCTCCTCACCTATACGCTCAAGGCGTGCCTTTGCCGCTATGCAAAGGCTTTCCTGCCCCTCACTGTAGCCTCCTCCAAGGCTCGAAAAAAACAAAGAGGCCTCTCTGTATGCACTTTTCGGTATCCTTTCCGACAAAAGGCCTACTGCATTCTCCGTATCGTTACGGCGCAAAGCCGAAAAGAAATCCTCAAGCTCCCTCGCTTCGCAGCAGTATTCTGAATAAATCCGAAGCAGTGGAGTTCTGAAATTACTTATCTGCTCTCTTGTATACTCAATAAAGTTAACAAGCTCCGCTATTATCCTCAGCGCCGTTTTTTCTCTCCTGCCTCTCTCTATTCCCCAAAGGGCAGCGCAAAGGAGAAGCAGCAGCGCTCCCACTGACCTTATCAATTCTTCTGCTTTAAGAGGTCTGTGACCTCAAGGTCAAAGCCACGTGGCTTTATTACAAGGCCAACGGCAAAGGTGAAGGCCCCCATTTCCAGAAGCTCCTTTATATATGGCTTTTTTGAAAGCTCCTCATAGCTTCCGGCATGGGCGCTGACCAAAGTCGGCACCCCAGCTCCAAAGCAATCTGCTACGGCAGATGCATCATCTCTTCTGCCTATCTCATCACACACAAGAAGCTGGGGCGACATGGTCCTCAGGGCGATCTCCATTCCCTGCGCTCTCGGATAGCCTGAAAGTGCATCAACGGTAAAATCTCCTCCAAGTCCGCCGCATATCTCAAATCTGGTATCGATGACGGATATTCTAAGGTTATACGGCTTTGATCCCATTCTTGCAACGGTCTCTCTCAGGGCCGTTGTTTTTCCTCCGCCCGGCAGAGAATAGATTATCATTCCCCTGAATCTCGGGTCCATTATCAGCTTACATATTTCATCGGATGCTCCCGGAATACGGTGGGGGATCCTTATAGATATGCTTTTTATATCCGTTACCGAAACTATCCTCTGCCCCTCTGTTACCGCTCTGCCGCAAACACCGGCCCTGATGCCGCCATCTGTACATATGTAGCCTTCCTTTATCGTTTCACTATGTGAATACAAAGAGTTTCCGCACAGGGCCCTGACAGTATAGTCTATATCCTCCTTGGTGCATCTGTGGGAGGTTATTACGTTCTTATTTCCGGCTGTAAGCCCAAGAGATGATCCCTCTCTCAGCCTTATCTCCCTCAGGCTTCCCCTGAGAAGAGACGAGCTTTTTCTGACAGTCTCTCCCAAATTATGGGGCAGGTAGCTGATAGCACATTCCTCAAAGTATATATTTCCGTTTTCCATTTCACCCATCCTTTTTTTGATTTACAGTAATATATACTCGGACAAGGCTCAATGTATTCCCCTACTGAAGCCTTTTTTCTATATCGGCGCATAGGGCCTGTGTTCTTTGTGTCAAGCTGTCAAAGTCCATTGCTTCCTTATATATATTCTCAAGCCTGTAATGATGCTCTCCCGCCTCTGAAAGGCTTTCAAGCGCACCGCCGGTCAATGAGCTCTGGCACTTTGATGAGAATATTCTTTTTTGCTTTGTTTCTCTCATTCTTTCCTTATCTGCAAAGCGGGAAAGGTTTATCCTTTTTGCATAGGAGGTCCCTTCTCTGCACGGAACAAAGGATATACCCTTCTCAGGCAGGCTCAGCTCGCATATGCCGTATATGGGCGAGCGGGACGCTAATACCCAATGCCCCTCTGATGACAGTCTCTCCGCAAGAAGAGAATAAAACAGCGGTGCCATATAGGTGCAATCTGCTACTCCCACAGTATAAGCAGCATTCTCAAAGGTGGAGAGCCTTACTGCCCCCTTCATGGAAACGGCACAGGTACGGCAATAGGTTATTCTGCCGCTACCCTTTCTCTTTCCCACAAGCTCACAGAGGCGGGCAAGATATGCAGAAAGCTTCTCCATGTCGGCACAGTATTCTCCAAGCCTCCCCTGCATCCTTCCTATGCTGCCCGCACCGGAAAGGTATTTATATGCCCTTTCATATGCTACCGCTTTGGCTTTCGTTTTTGCCACGATCTCATCTCTCCTCTTTTCAAGAAGAGCTGCGCTCCAGTATTCTCCGCAGTTTACAAGCTCTCCGCAGGCTCCCGGATACCGAGGGTCCATTGTATGGGGGGCTGTTGCATCTATTACGGCTATCTGCCTTTCACCCTTTCTTATGAGAGCTCCGTCCAGCGAGTCGGGATCGGAGGAGCAAAGAAGATAGGTTATCTCTCCTCCTATACGCATACCGGTCTCTGCTGCTCTCCTTATGAGGGTGCTTTTTCCCGTTCCGGAGCCTCCCTTTATCATATAAACCTTTTCAAAACTATCCTCAGAAATATGATTTTCATATTCTCCCTCAAATCCGTTGGGCGTATTGGCTCCTGCAAAATAGGAGTTTCCTGCTTCTTTTGTTTCAAAATAGTCTGAATATGTGAGCATAAGGCATTTTCCTTTCTTTTTTAGCAGTATATGCAGGTTTTTTTTAATTGCCAATGCCCTTGAGCGACAAAATGCTCCTATCTGCCGTTGTATAATCGTTCAGGAGGTGTGACTATGGAAACTACGGTTTATGCCGATGTTCTTTTTTTTGTTAATTTCAGCATGGATTTTATAACTCTTTGGATCGCAGCTCTCATTTCCTCAAGAGAGAAAAAGGCACTGAGAATGTCTGCCGCCGCCGCAGTCGGCGGGCTTTACGGCGTTCTTAACGTTATTCTCTCTCCGGGGACGGTAATTACATATATATGTGCCGGTGCCATAAGCGCACTTATGTGCCTCATTGCGTTTGGAACTTGCTCATCTCCCGTTTCATTTATAAAGCAAAGCGCTGTTATATGGATATGCGGTGCTCTGCTTGGTGGGCTTATGACCTCTATACTCTCACTTGGGGGAAATTACTACGGCATCACTTCTCATTCTCAAGGGTCCTTCTCTCTTATATGTGCCCTCAGCATCGGAGCGCTGTATATGGCGGCAAGGATCATTTGCAGCGTTAAGGACAAAAGATCCGTTACCGTTTCGGCCTCGTGGAAGGGCCGAACAGTTTCATTTTCCGCTCTTTGCGACAGCGGAAACCTTATGAGAGACCCACTGGGAGGCTCTCCCGTTATTCCGGTTTCATCTGAAATAATTGAAAAGCTATGCGGCAGGGGAATTACTGAGGCTCTTATCAATATGGAGTCTGATAAGCTATGCTCAGATAACATAAGGCTGAGGATAATTCCAAGCAAAGCCATAAGTGCTTCCGGCATGATTTGCGGTTTTATTCCCGACTCCGTTACCGTCATTTCCGGAAAAAGAAAAAAGAAGGTGAGCTGTGTTCTCGCCGTTAAAGATTGCAAAAAGGATTTTTTCGGCGGAAACAGCGCTTGCATTCCATACTCGCTGCTGCCGTAGATTCGGACTGGAGATAAATATGAAAAATATGACTACTGCCCTTCTCAGCGTGTGGCAAAAATTGAAGCTTATTGCCGCAAGGCTTGCAAAGGGGGATTCTGACGGGGATTTTTACATAAACGGACCTGATGCTCTGCCTCCTCCTCTTTCACCGGATGAGGAGTCTCAGGTAATAGACAGCCTTGACAGGGACCCCTCCGCCAGAAAAAAGCTGATAGAACACAATCTGCGCCTCGTTGTTTATATTGCAAGAAAGTTTGAAACAACGGGAACAGGTATTGAGGACCTTATTTCTATCGGCACCATAGGCCTCATCAAGGCTATCAACACCTATCGCTCAGACAAAAACATCAAGCTTGCTACCTATGCCTCACGGTGCATTGAAAACGAGATACTGATGTATATCAGAAAAAATGCCTCCCACAGGGGAGACATTTCCATTGATGAGCCCCTGAATACTGACTGGGACGGAAACGAGCTTCTCCTCTCAGATATTCTGGGCAGCGAGGCAGACAGTGTTAGCCACAGCCTCGAAAAAGATGAGGATGAAAAGATACTCAGAGAGGCTGTTGCAGGGCTTTCGGACAGAGAAAAAACTATAATCTGCCTGCGATACGGCCTGGGCGGAGGAAAGGAAAAAACTCAAAAGGAGGTGGCAGACCTTCTCGGAATATCTCAGTCTTACATATCAAGACTTGAAAAGAAGATCATTTCTCGCCTCAGAGATTCTATCGGAACAAAGATATAATATTCTTAAAAATCCAAACTTTTTTCGATTTACTATTGACTTATCCTTTCTTTTGTGTTAAAATTCTTTGTACTGTAAAAAACCGCAAGGAGTGAGATAAAAATGAAGACTGGAATTCATCCCGACTATAAAGAAGTAACTATCCGTTGCGCATGCGGCGAGACTGTTGTTACTCGTTCTACTAAGGGTGATGCTAACGGCGAGATCCGTGTTGAAGTTTGCTCTAAGTGCCATCCCTTCTTCACCGGCAAGCAGAAGTTTGTTGATGCAGGCGGAAGAGTTGACAAGTTCAAGAAGCGTCTTGAAGCAGCTAAG
>JAFQNM010000174.1 GCA_017395885.1 Clostridia bacterium
GGGGCACCGGTTAATGACAGAGCTCTGTCATTACATCTTATGGGAAACCTACTGACGTTGACACCGCCAACCGCACCACCACGCCGGAGCCTTTACCGTTTTTTTCAAAGGAAAAATGTTTTATCTTCCAAAAGCATTGAAATCATAAAAAATAACAAAGAATAATCATAGGTAAATCAAATGAAAATTTTAACTTCTCCCAGCCTTTTCGCCGCAGACCTTCTCAATATCGAAAAGGAAGTCAAGCGCACCGAGGAAGCAGGCGCCGATACTATCCACTTTGACATTATGGACGGAGTTTACGTTCCCAACATCAGCATCGGATTTGAGATCCTTGCCGCTGTTCGCTCCATCACAGATCTCCCCATTGACGCCCATATGATGACCGTTAAGCCTGAAAAGTATATTGAAAGACTTGCAAACGCCGGCGCCGATATTATTACGGTTCATAACGATATTGCCTGTGAGGACGATATACGCGCTATGCTGGACGAGATACACAACTACGGCCTTATGGCTGCAATTGCATTGAAGCCCCGCGTTCCCGCTGAGGCTGTTCTCCCCTTTCTCGATCTTTGTGACATGATCCTCGTTATGACAGTTGAGCCCGGCTTTTCCGGCCAGAGCTTTATGGATATGAGCGATAAGATCAAGACCATAAAGGGATATATAGGAGACCGAAACATAAGCATTCAGGTTGACGGAGGCATAAATCCCGAAACTGCTTCAATTTGTGCCGCTGCAGGCGCTAACGTTTTCGTTGTGGGAAGCGCTGCCTACAGAGCCGAATCTATGAAGGATACTCTCGATGCGGTTAAGAGCTCCGCAGAAAAGGCTTATAACGCATAACCACATAAATTACAAAAGAAAGCAGGTGAGGCAAGATGATAACAGAGGTAAGACGCCTTCTCGATGAAAAAAAATATCGCGAGCTGCGCGATCTTCTCTGTGCAGAGGAGCCTGCAGATATTGCTCAGATATTTGATCAGTTCCCTAAAGACGAGGTTCCGCTGATGTTTCGAGTTCTCCACAAGGACTTTGCCTCAGAGGTGTTCGTTGAAATGGACTCCGATCTTCAGCAGGCCCTTATTGAGGGCTTCACAGATCAGGAGCTTTCAGATATCATAAACGACCTGTTCCTCGATGACACTGTTGACGTTATTGAAGAAATGCCTGCCAGCGTTGTCCGTAGGATACTAAAATCTACAGACCACGAGCGCAGGCGCCAGATCAATAAGCTGCTCAACTACCCTGAGGACTCTGCCGGTACTATTATGACAACGGAGTTTGTTCGCCTTAAGGCTCACTTCACCGTTGCCGATGCCTTTAAGACTATCCGCCGTCAGGGCGTTGACAAGGAGACCATCTATACCTGCTACGTCACTGATGACCACAGAGTTCTTCTCGGCGTTGTTACCGTTAAGCAGCTTCTGCTTGCAGATGAGGATACCGTTCTTGAGGATATAATGATCACTGACCCCATCTTTGCCCATACGGATGACGATAAAAAGGACGTTTCTCTTGCAATGTCCAAGTACGACTTTCTCGCAATGCCTGTTGTTGACTCTGAACAGCGCCTCGTTGGTATTGTTACCGTTGACGATGCTCTGGACGTTATCCAGGAGGAGGATACTGAGGACATCGAAATGATGGCGGCGATCACGCCTACGGACAAGTCGTATCTCAAAACGTCGGTGCTTGAAACGTTTAAGAAGCGTATTCCGTGGCTGCTGCTGCTTATGCTGTCCGCCACCTTCAC
>JAFQNM010000175.1 GCA_017395885.1 Clostridia bacterium
GGAGCTGTTTGTATGGACGGAAATCCCGTATTCTTCAAGGAGGATGCCATAATCAAGGTGTTCGGAGATCATCCCTCAGATTTCTCCGTGACGGAGATACAGCAAAGAGGCATCGAAAACGGGAGCAGCAAAAGTGCCTGCTTTGTAAACGGAGACCTGTATTACAGAGCACATAGCGGCATAGTAAGGTATGACGGAGGAGTGCCTCAGAACGTAGACCGTGCTTTGGGAGGAGAAGGAGAGAGCTACAAAAATGCGGTTGCAGGAAGCAGAGGAGATCTGTATTACGTTTCGATGGAGGATAAAAGCGGAGAACGAGTGCTTTTTGTTTACGATACCGTAAGAAAAACGTGGCACAAGGAGGATACGAAAAGCATCAAAAGCTTTTGCAGATGCGGAAAGGACCTGTACTTTCTCTGTGAGGAGAAGGGAGAGAGCAGGGTGTATTCCGTTTTGCCGAAGGAAGGCTTTGAGGCGGAGAGCAGAGTACACTGGATGTGTGAGAGCGGAAGGCTGGGATATGCCTTGCAGAACAAAAAGTACGTTTCTTCAGTTTACTTAAGGCTTGATTGTCCTGTCGGCTCATATGCAGACGTGCTGATGGAGTATGATTCCGACGGAGTGTGGCACAGGAAAGCATCCGTTGCCGGTAGCGAGGGCTCAAGGCTCATAAGGCTGCGACCACACAGATGCGATCATTTCAGGATACGTATAGAGGGCGAGGGCAGATGCAGCATAAGCTCCGTTGCAAGAACGCTTGAGAGCTGCTCAGGCCATTGAGAAAGGAGTAACAAATGAAATTCAATATGCACAGGCCGCCGTCAGGCACCGATGATACAAAAGAAAGCCTTGAAAGGCTGGTATCGTGGCTCAACTGCCTTTGTGAGAATCTTAATGCGGTGCTGGCCAACATAGGTGAGGAAAATCTTTCCCCAAGCCTTAAGAAAAGGCTTGGGAATGGAAAGGAGGAAACGGATGGAAGATAAGGCAATTAAGATAAGCCGTGATGAGATCCGGTCAGCTTTTCAGGCCATGAAATCTCCCGATATATCCTTTGAAGCATCGGAGATCATAGCAGAGCTTTATAATGCGGTATATGGCAGATCTTGCAGGAAAGAGGATATCAGTGAGCTTCTGGCCTGCATTGATGCCGTGGAGCTCGATAAGTATATCTCTGTTATGGATGAACAGCTTTCAGAGGATGAAGCGCTCCTCTGTCTAAATAAAGCAGGCTCTGAAACAGAAGCACGTAAAAATATAGATCTTCGCAAGCTGATGAACAAGTAATGATAAAAAAAGCCCTGAAGCCGTTTTCTGCTTCAGGGCGGATATTTATTGTTTTTTCTTCCACGGAGGATTTTTTGTAATTTCCTCAAGCATTGCAATATAGCTGTCGTGGCGATTTTTTGATATCTCGTTGCTTTTTACCTTTTCAAGAACTGCACAGCCCTCCTCCTTGGTATGAGTGCATTTGGTGTATCTGCATTCTCCCATAAGAGGCGCAAATTCACGGAAGGTATAAGGCAGTCCCTCCCTGTCCGTGAAATTGAATCTGGCAAAATCCAGCATAGAGAAGCCTGGGGTGTCGGCAATAAAGCAAGTGCTCTCTCCCACCGTAACGGGATAAAGCTCTGCGTGGCGTGTGGTGTGCTTTCCTCTCTGGATTTTACGGCTGACCTCGCCTGTTTTAAGAGAGAGACCGGGGAATAGCTTTGCCATCAGGGTAGACTTTCCTGCACCGGAAACGCCTGCAAATGCTGCACAAAGGCAACTCTCCGCCTCCTTTTCCATATAGGAGAGCAGTTCGCTGACACCGTCACCCGTGTGTCCTGAAAGAGAAAAGACCGAGAATCCACCAAGGCGGTAGATGGCAGCGATCCTCTCGCATTCATCCTCGTCAAGGTCCTCTTTTGTAATAACGATAACAGGCTCAATGCCCTTGTCCTCGGCTGCGGAAACAAGCTTGTCTGCGGTGAGAAGATCAGGCTTTGGCTTAGTTGCGGGTATAACGATAAAAAGGTGAGAAAGATTTGCAAGAGCAGGACGGATCAAGCTGTTTTTCCTTTCGTTTATCTCGTCGATAACCGCCTCGCCGCCGTCATCAGAAAGGATGCAGGTAACAGAGTCACCGGGCAGGGGAGATATTCCGTCATGTCGGAAAACTCCTCGTGCACGGCAGGCAACGGTACCGTCCTCGCCGGTGCTGATATCAGAGCCGGCAAGAGGGCGGACCCTGTAGAGTCCGCCAATGCCGCTGATTATAATTCCATTAAAAGCTTTTACGTTCATATATCAGTTGTCAGAAGCAGGGCCCGGAGCAGCTGTGCTGTCTTCAGCCTCGCCGGTTCCGGGTTCCTCGGTTGAGCTGCCGTCGGCAGATGTGGTGTCATCGGCTGAGGTTGTATCATCAGGGTCAACATCCTCGGTATCCTCGCTGTCTGCATCGGTGGTGTCCTCGGGAGCAGTGGTATCCTCCTCAGGTGCAGTTGTGCCGTCGGGATTATTGGGGTCAAAGTCGGGCCCACCGCTGACGGTGAGACCGATCCTTGTATTGGCAACGACCTCAAGATCCTTTTCGAGAGACTGCTTTATAACTGTGCCTCTTTCTGCATCGTCCTTAACGTAAGAAACGGCACCAAGAAGAAGATCAGCCTCAAGGATCGCCTTGAAGGCCTCCTTTTCGTTCATACCGATA
>JAFQNM010000176.1 GCA_017395885.1 Clostridia bacterium
GATGAGCAGCTTTTCTTCGCAGGTGTTCTTCCCTACTACGCAGGCGAGCGTGCTGCCGCAGTTCAGGTAGTTTATCTTATAAGCCATTTTGATACTCATGAGCGACCTCACGAGCAGCTCAACGGTCTATGGGCTGTGGGAATCAGGAACTATCCTGTGATTTCCGATTTCCCTGATCTTTATTCCGAATCTCTTGAAGGAGCAATCTCTGCCTTTGAGGCAAAGGGCTGCACCTATGAGGATTTCACTGCCTTCATCGTTGAAAACATCCGCAGGTTTAAGCCTCAGGTTCTTGTTACCCACGACATCAACGGCGAATACGGACACGGCACTCACATCTACTGCACAGACGTAGTTACAAAATCCCTTCCTTCAATTTCAGATGCTTCCTTCTGCCCTGAAAGCGCTGAAAAATACGGCACCTGGGACGTTCCGAAAACTTATCTGCACCTTTATGAGGAAAACTCCATTACTATGAACTGGGATATTCCTCTTGAGGCCTTCGGAGGAAAAACCGCATTTGAAATGACGGTTATTGGATTCTCTTACCACAAATCACAGCACTGGACATGGTTCAATGACTGGATACACGGCAAGGCCGGCGCCCCCGTTACAAAGGCTACCGACATCAAGACTTACTCACCCTGTCTTTACGGTCTATACAGAACTACGGTCGGTGCAGACGTTGCAGGCGGTGATTTTCTTGAGAACATCACGCTCTACAAGGATCAGCTGCCTCCTGCACAGGTCACACCGGAAACAGAGCCTCCCGTTACCGGATCATCGGAGCCTACCGACACTGCTCCCGCTGCTGACTCAAGCGAAAGCGTTGCTAACGGCGCCCGTTCTCCTGTCGTTCTGGTCGCTATTATTTTGATCGTTGCACTGGCAATTCTCATGATATATCTGATCTTTAGCAGTAAAAACAAAAACAGAAGATAATTAAAAGGAGATGCTTTCGCATCTCCTTTTAATTATTCATTTGTATTTCTGATCTTTACCCAAAGTTCCTCATAATAAGCAATGATCTCGGGATCAAGGTCGTGGAACCACTGCACCTTAGGCATATCCTCCTCTGAAGGATAGAGTATCTCACTGCCCTTGAAGCTATACTCATCATTTTCAATAACTGCGGTATTGGGAGAAGCATAGCAGATATATTCAGCATTTGCAAGTGCAACCACGGGCTCCATCAAATAGTTCATAAAGAGGAGCGCAGCCTCGTAGTTTTCGCTTGATTCGGGGATACAAACAGAGTCACAGAAGATATTAACGCCCTCCTCGGGATAAACAAACTCCAGAGAGGGATTGCTCTCCTTCATTGTGTAATAGTCTCCTGCATAATAGGGAGCGATAGCAGCATTAGCTCCTATCATTTTATTGAATACCTCATCCATAACGTAGGCCTGAACGAGGGGCTTTTGCTCCTTGAGAAGATCTGCTGCCTTATCCCAAAGGCCCTTATCGGAATTATTAATATCCTGACCAAGGCTGAACTGAGCAATAGCAAAGGCATCTCTGGGGTTCTTGAACATAAGAACACTTCCTGAAAGAGACTCATCCCAAAGAGCGCTCCAGCTTGTGGGCGCCTCATCTACCATTTCGGTATTATAAATAAGTCCTACCATACCTACGTTATAGGGAACGGAATATTCATTATTGGGATCGAAATAAAGATTCTTATACTTCTTATCGATATACTTGTAGTTGGAAAGAGCCGTTACGTCTATCTTCTTAAGCATATTCTCTCTGATAAGTCTTTCGATCATATAGTCTGAGGGGATAACTATATCATAGTAGCTGGCGCCTGTCTTCAGCTTAGAATACATTGTTTCGTTATCGTCATAGAATGAATACTCAATATCGATACCGGTAATGTTTTCAAAGGATCTTATAACGTCATAGCTTCCGCCGACACCGTCGGAAATATATTCACCCCAGTTATAGATCTTTAGAGTTGTTCCTGCAAACTCATCTGTATAAGTACCTTCAAGGTCAGCAGCAGAAAACATTTTTCTTCCGCTGCAGGAGTAAAGCGCACAGGCAGATGCAAGAAGTGCAAAAACAAGAATTATTGATACTGTTCTTTTCATTGTCTTACCTTTGAATCTTTAGTTATTTGTGCTTGCCGGTTCCCTTCTCCTTTGCAGCCTGCCTTATCTGAGAAATGTTCATTATCAGGAGCAGAATGAGAACAAAGATGAAAATGAGGGAGCACAGCGCATACATATCGGGCTTTACGAACTTCTTTGTTTTCGAGTAAATATATATGGGCAGAGTTGTGTATCCGCCATAGTTAAAATTACTGATAACAAAGTCATCAATTGAAAGTGTAAACGCCATTATTGCTCCGGAAACGATGCCCGGGGCAATTGAAGGCAGAACTACCTTGAAGAACGCCTGTATAGGAGTACTGCCAAGGTCCTGAGCTGCCTCTGCAAGATGAGGGTCTGTCTGATTAAGCTTTGGAAGTACGTTGAGCACCACGTATGGCAGGCAGAAGGTAACATGGGCGATAA
>JAFQNM010000002.1 GCA_017395885.1 Clostridia bacterium
AGTTCCGTCATCACGCTTTATAAACATTGCATAGTATCTGCCGGAGCTCTCGCCATCAACCGTGCTCTCAAACTCCATACGGTACGTTCTCTCCGTTTCTTCAACGTATACGACCTGAACCTCCATAGACGAGCCTACAGGCTTTGCAACCGTTATGTAGGCGTCTATGTTCTCGATATATTCATATATCTCTCCGCTCTCATTTGTGATCTTCTCCTTACCGCCGAAATACTTATAAGCCGTATTTTCAAAATCATCGGCAGGGATGAGAACGGAAAAATCCATCTGAGGATAAAGCTCCTCCGCTTCCTTGAATAGCTGTGAGTTACCTGCATATTTAGCAAAGTTCGTGCTGTACATACTATTGAGTATAGCATCTCTGCAGCACTCAATTCCCTCCTTCGTTCCCTTGAATTCGGGGATCTCAGGAGAATTAACCGTCAGTATCTTTACCATGTCTGCAAGCAAAGTTGACATTTCGCTGTCCGGCTCGTGAGATGCAATTACCTCCTCGCCCTCGTAATCGTGAGTATCAAACCCAAGGGTTGCAAAAAACTCACGAAGGCCGCATCCTGATAGGCTTATCATTGAAGCAAGAAGCAGCACTATTGCCAAAATCCTTTTCATATCAGCCAAGTGTTACGCAAACGGTGTGTTCCTTGCCGTCTCCCACCGGTGTAACGGTGTTTCCTTCAATGGGTTTGCCGTCAACCGTTACAGAAGCAACGCCCTTGCAAACACCCTTAGAATTGTCTACGTGGATCTTATAAATATCTCCTCTGAACTTTCTGGTTACTGTGAATTCCTTAAGGGTATCGGGAATGCAGGGATCGATCTTAAGGCCGTCGTAAACGGGCATAATACCGAGAATGAAACGGGAAATATTATAGAAGGTCCATGCAGCAGTACCCGTGAGCCAAGAGTTCTTAGCCTCTCCGTGGCGAACGGCATCCTTACCTGCGATCATCTGAGAATAAACGTAGGGCTCTGTTCTGTGGATCTCACTGATATCCTCAATATAAGCGGGACAGGTCTTCTTATATACCTCAAAAGCACGGTTTCCGCGGCCGATAACAGTTTCAGCAATGGAGATCCAGGGATTGTTATGGCAGAAGATTCCTGCATTCTCCTTGTATCCGGGAGGATAGGAGGAGATCTCTCCAAGCTCAACGTGGTATCTTGTATAAGGAGGATTATTGAGTACTATACCGTACTTTGTATCAAGACGCTCGATTACTGAATCAAGAGCCTTCTTTGCAAGGCCCTCCTCAACGCCGATTCCGCCCATTACGCAGAAGCCCTGAGGCTCGATAAATATCTGGCCCTCCTCACACTCGGATGAGCCTATCTTGTTGCCGAAGGCATCGTATGCACGGATAAACCACTCACCGTCCCATCCGTGAGTAAGAACTGCATCGTACATAGCCTTTACAGCCTTCTTTGCTTCCTCAGCCTGCTCTGTGAGACCCTTCTTTTCGCAAAGAGCGATATAATCGGGGCCAACCGCAACGAACATACCTGCAATGAAAACGCTCTCGGCAACGGGACCCTCAGAGGGGCCGGATGTCTGGAAGGATTCACCGGGAGTTTCGGAGAAGCAGTTAAGGTTAAGGCAGTCGTTCCAGTCTGCACGGCCGATAAGTGGCAGACCGTGAGGTCCGAGATTGTTTGTAACGTGATCGAAGGAGCGCTTAAGATGCTCCATCATGGGAGCTGCCTTTGACTCATCGTTATCAAAGGGAACCATATCGTCAAGAATAGAATAGTCGCCTGTTTCCTTGATATATGCAGCAACACCGAAGATAAGCCACAGAGGGTCATCATTGAAGCCGCTTCCGATATCGGAGTTACCCTTCTTTGTGAGGGGCTGATACTGATGGTATGCGCTTCCGTCCTCCATCTGAGTTGCGGCAATATCGTATATTCTCTCTCTTGCTCTCTCGGGAATAAGATGAACAAAGCCGAGAAGATCCTGAGTGGAGTCTCTGAAGCCCATTCCACGGCCGATACCGGACTCAAAATAAGAAGCAGAGCGGGACATATTGAAGGTTACCATGCACTGGTACTGGTTCCATGTATTGACCATTCTGTTCATCTTCTCGTCGGCAGATTCTACGGAATAGATAGAGAGAAGCTTTTCCCAGTATGCCTTCAGCTCAGCAAGTGCAGCATCTACCTGCTCGTCTGTCTTAAAAGCGTCGAGAAGCTTGTTTGCGGGAGCCTTATTGATAACATCCTGCTTTTCCCACTTTTCGTTCTTGGGATTCTCACAGTAGCCGAGAACGAATACAAAGCTCTTCTCTTCTCCTGCCTCAAGCTCTACGTTGATCTGATGGGAGCCGATGGGAGCCCATCCACTTGCAACAGAGTTCTGAGCCTCGCCTGCAAAGGGCACGTTGGGGCGGTCAAAGCCGTTATAAAGACCGATAAAGGTTTCACGGTCAGTATCAAAGCCGTCGATAGGAGCGTTAACGGAGAACACAGCATAATGATTGCGGCGCTCACGGTACTCAGTCTTATGATAGATAGTGCTGCCTATAATCTCAACCTCACCGATTGAGAAGTTGCGCTGAAAGTTTGTCTGGTCATCCCATGCATTCCAGAGGCAGAACTCAACAAAGGAGAAAAGCTTTACAGACTTTTTCTCTGCGCTTTCATTCTTGAGGCGGAGCCTGTGAACCTCACAGGTATATCCCAGAGGGACAAAGGCTGTCTGCTCAGCAGAGAGACCGTTTACCCTTGAGGATATTTTTGTATATCCCATACCGTGGCGGCACTCGTAAGACTCATATGCAGCCTTAACGGGCATCCAGCCGGGTGTCCATACGTTGCCTCCGTCGTTGATATAGAAATAACGTCCTCCTGCATCTGTGGGAGTATTGTTGTAGCGATAGCGGGTAAGTCGGAGCATTCTTGCATCACGGTAGAAGCAGTATCC
>JAFQNM010000177.1 GCA_017395885.1 Clostridia bacterium
GAATAAAGCTAAAAAAGGACTTTCTCTGTAGAAAGTCCTTTTTCATTGAATTATGTTGAAAAGCCGGCAAACTGGTTCTTATAAAGGCTTGCGTACTCGCCGCCCTTTTCAAGGAGCTGGCTGTGGCTTCCGCTCTCAACAACAGTACCGTCACGGACAACAACGATAACGTCTGCATCTATGATAGTAGAAAGTCTGTGTGCGATTATAAGGCTTGTTCTGCCCTTCATAAGCGCAAACATTGCAGATTGAATATGCATCTCCGTTCTTGTATCGACCGAGCTTGTTGCCTCATCAAGAATTAATATCTTCGGGTCTGCAAGAACAGCACGTGCAATTGACAGAAGCTGCCGCTGACCTTGGCTAAGATTGCTGCCGGACTCAGCGAGAACAGTTTTATAGCCATCGGGAAGATGTCTGATAAAGCTATGAGCATTGGCAGTTCGAGCTGCGGCCTCTACCTCGCTGTCGCAAGCATCATTATTGCCGTATCTGATATTTGCATCTATCGTATCGCTGAACAGGACAGTATCCTGCAAAACTATTGCAATATTTGAGCGAAGCTCCTCCTTCGGTATATCACGGATATCTACCCCGTCAAGAGTTATGTAGCCGCTGTCAGGATCGTAAAATCTTGTGAGAAGGTTAACTACCGTGGTCTTTCCGCTGCCGGTGGCACCTACTATGGCGATCTTTTGTCCTGCCTTGACCGAAAGGTTAAAATTATGAAGGACCTGCTTTTCGGGAACGTATGAGAAATCGATATTCTTAAACTCAATATTTCCCTTTATGCTTGCAGGATCAAGGTGAAGCGTGCCTTCATCTACCTCATCTTCGCTCTCAAGCACCTCAAAGACACGCTCTGCACCGGCAACTGCCGTCAGTATCATCGTATACTCGTTGGCAAGCTGGCTGAGAGGCATTGAAAATTGCTTGGAATACTGGATAATGGACTGAATGCCGCCGGGGAGCAAGGCTCCTGTTGAAACGAAAAGTGCTCCGCAGGCAACTACGAGCAGATAATTAAAGTTATTGATAAAGTTGTTTACAGGGCCCATTATTCCGCTCCATACGGCCGCCTTGATGCCAACCTTGTGAAGCCTCTCGCTGGTTTTTGCAAACATCTCGCACTCAATATCCTCTCTGCCGTATGCCATAACGGTCTTGTATCCCGTTACCATCTCCTCAACGTGGCCGTTAAGCTGACCGAGAAGCTTTTGTCTTTCAACAAAGAATTTGCTCATCTTTTTGGTGAGAAGCATTGTTGCAAGAATCGTCAGCGGAATGGTGCAAACGGTCACAAGAGCCATAACGAGACATTTACGGCTGAACCATATTATCATAAAGAGTGAGCCGAAAAGAGTGAGAACGCTGGAGATAAGTGAGGTAATAGACTGAGAAACGGTCATTGAAATATTATCCACATCGTTCGTCATTCTGCTCATCAGGTCTCCGTGGGCATGAGTATCTGTGTACTTTATGGGAAGATAGGATATTTTTTTAAAAAGGTCTCTTCTCAGGGTGTAAACTGTTGTCTGAGAGACCTTTGCAGAGAGGATTCCCTGCAGCCAGGTGAAGAATGACGAGAGGATATAAACGCCTGCCATTGTCATCAGAGTCTTGATAAGGGTATCAAAGGCGCCCTCTCTTTGCCGGATAATATCTCCCACCGTGTTGATGGCACTACCCTGCAGAGCCGGGCCTGCCAGCGTCAGTGCCGTGGTGAGAAGCATTATCAGAATAAGTCCTATAAGCTGAAACCTGGATCTACCGATGTATTTCAAAAGCTTCAGAATAGTTGCCTTAACGTCCTTGGGCTTTTCTGCAGGCATACCGCCTCTGGGACCGACTCTTCTGGGACCCATGGGAAGGCTCTGCTGCTTTTGCTGCTGAGCGGCAGGAGAATGCTCTATGTTGCCTGAAAAAGGCTCGCCCATTCTTTCTCTGATGCTGGTTTTCTTATTATCACTCATTGCCGCTGCCTCCCTTCATCTGAGATGCATATATATCCCTGTAGGTTTCACAGGTCTTCATAAGATTCTCGTGGTTATCAAAGGCAACAACAGTGCCGTTCTCAATAACGGCAATTCTGTCTGCGTTCATAACGCTGGCAATACGCTGAGCGATCATTATGACCGTAGTGCCCTTAAGCTCCTCCCGCAGAGCCCTTTGTACCTTAGACTCCGTTGAGAGGTCCAGAGCAGACGTGCTATCGTCAAATATTATGATCTCAGGATGCCTGATAACGCCACTAGCAATGGCAATTCTCTGTTTTTGTCCTCCCGAAAGTGAGGATCCCTTTTCAGCAACGTAGGTATAATACTAATTTGGCATTTTGGAAACGAAGGTATCGGCCTGAGCTATTTCAGAGGCTCTCAGTACCTCCTCATCCGTTGCATCCTCGCTACCCATTACTATATTATCACGAACGGTTCCTGAAAAAAGCTCACTTTTCTGAAGAACAAAGCTGATCCTTTTTCTGAGAGATTCAAGGTCCCAGCTGCGAACGTTGATACCGTCCACATAGACGTTACCCTCCGTTGAATCGTAAAAACGGGGGATAAGGCTGACGAGAGATGTCTTACCGCAGCCGGTGGAGCCTATGATAGCAACGGTCTCTCCTTTTTTAATTGTCAGATCAATGCCGCTGAGAACCTCAACTCCGCTTGATTCGGGATAAGCAAAGGAAACGTTCTCAAAGCGAACTGTTCCCTCCTCCGTGCCCTCTGTAACGTCGCCGCTCTTGAGTGCAGTTTCACATTCAAGCACCTCTCTGACTCTGTTTCCGGAGGCCTGAGCTCTTGAAATCTGCTGAAAAATGTGAGAAACCATCATAATAGCCATAAGCACACGGGTGATATACTGAGCCGCTGCCATAACGTCACCAACGTTGATAGCCTGTGCCTGTGCCTGATAGCCGCCGATGAGAATAATGGCAACAACGGCAAGGTTCATAATGATCATAAGAACAGGCATAACAAGGGCAAACAGCTTGAGCACGGAAAGATTAGTATTTCTGTAATCCTTATTTGCCTCGTCAAACCTATCTATCTCAAAGGGCTCGTTTGTGTAAGCCTTGACAACTCTTGCTCCGCTCACGTTCTCCTGAACTACAGAGTTTACGTTATCAAGCTTCTTCTGTACCTTAGAAAAGATGGGGTGAGAATATCTGACCATTATAACAACAACTATAAGCTGCATGGGAATAGATGCCAGCATAACGTATCCAAAGCTTGCATCAAGGGTGAGACACATTATAAGACCGCCGAAGAGAAAGAGAGGAGCTCTGATGAGCATTCGGAGAACGGTCATTACAAGGTCTCTTAGGGCAACTATATCATTGGTCAATCTTGTAACAAGCGAGCCTGTAGTGAACTTATCAGTCTGCTGAAGAGAAAGAGACATAACCTTGTTAAAACCGTCACGTCTCAGGTCATCACCGAATCTTTCGCTGGCAACGCCTGCAGTATAAGCACTGAGAGCTCCGCAAAGTCCGCCGATAAGAACAAGACCAAGCATAAGAAGTCCCGTTTTTATAACAGTTGGCATTATCACCTCAAAGGGCTTGCCTGAAATGCTTTCGTTGACAATATCAGACATCAGCTTGGGCTGAAACAGGTCAATAAGCACCTCGCCTGCCATAAGCAAGGGAGAAAGCACACAAAATATCCAATATGGCTTAAGATAGGATATGAGCTTTACCTTTTTTCCTTTCGTTGCTTTCTTCAAAACGTACCTCCATGGGTAGAAATTGGTTTAAGCCTCCCATAGGAGGCTTAAATCATATCAATTATAAATATATTTAAAAATCTTGTCAATCAATAACACTGTATTTTTACTTAATGTTAACAATATATTACATTATAAGATCGCCGTATTCTGCACGGATAAGGGTGCAAAGCTCACTTGGAGAAAGCTCTATCTGATTGCCTACGTGACCTGCAGAAACGCAAAAGGCTTCAAGCTCCTTTGCCGCTGAATGGATAACTGTTCTGAACAGCTTTTTCATTCCCACGGGAGAGCAGCCGCCGTGGATATATCCGGTCAAGGGTAGAAGATCCTTTTGCTTGAGCATAGAAAGAGATTTTTCTGAAACTGCTTTTGCAGCCTTTTTTAAATCTAGAGTTTCTCCCACAGGGATAACAAAAACATAGTGCTCACCTGAGCCGGCAACAGTTACGAGCGTTTTATAGACCTTTACACGTGGCTGGCCAAGGAGCTCAGCCACAAGAACTCCGTCTGTGGTATTGGGGTCGTATTCGTAATGCTTATACCGGATTTTTGCTTTATCCAGTATCCGCATAGCATTAGTTTTTATTGCCATTTTTATTCCTTTCCACAGCGGCCTGCATCATTACTGAAGAGAGAGCATTGAGAACGTCTGATGCCATGGGAGAATAGTCTCCCATAAGTGCTGCAGTTTTATCGCCTGCTCTGCCGTGAATATAAGCTCCCATAGCCGCAGCCTTAACAGGAGAAAGATCGCAGCAGAGCATACCTGCAATAACGCCTGTCAGAACGTCTCCGCTTCCGCCCTTGGAAAGAGAGGGCCCGCCGCTCATATTAATGTAAAGCTCCTCACCGTCTGTTATAACGGTTCTTGCAAACTTTGAAACGCAGATTATCTCGTTTTCCGCAGCATATTCCATAGCAGAACCCATAGTATCGTCCCTCAGCTCAGAAACGCTCTTACCCGTAAGTCTGGAAAGCTCGCCGGGATGAGGAGTTATTATTACGGGAACATCTGTGGGGAAAAGTACGGAATACCTTGATATGAGATTAAGAGCATCTGCATCAACTATAAGTGGACTTTCAGCATAATCAAATACCGTTGTAAGCAGCTTAAGTGATGCACTTCCCGTTCCGATACCCGGCCCGATCACTATTACAGATGATCGCTCTATTGCCGCTATAATTGTATCGGCCTCCGGGGAGCTTGCATCATAAGCTGTGACAATAGCCTCAGGAAGCATCGTCTGCAGGGGGATTCTGTTTTCTTTGGCCGTCAGTATCTCAACTATTCCGGCACCGCACCTGTATGCTGCGGCTGCTGAAAAATATGCGGCTCCGCACATACCTGCACTGCCTGCCACAACAAGAACTCTGCCGAAATTGCCCTTGTGAGAATCTCTTTTTCTTCTTGGGATCACAGCAAGATCAGCTTCTCCGAGTGCACGGGGATATAAGCCATCATAATCTGAGTAGCTATCGGTTACTATACCTATATCGGCACAGCTGACCTTGCCTGAGGCATCAACCCCTGAGAAGAAGCAATGTCCCCTTTTATAAGACTGCATGGTGACGGTCCTGTCAGCTGAAACAAATGCTCCCGGAGCTTTTCCCGTATCGGCAGATATACCGGAGGGAATATCAACGGCAAGCACAGGTCTGCCTGAAGCATTAACAGCGTCTATAGCTTCCTTAATAAGCCCTCTTGGAGCAAATGAAGCGCCGGTGCCGAGAATGGCATCTACTATGAGAGAGTAATCGGAAAGCACGGGAGCACTCACGATCTCAACTCCTGCTTCAAAAAGCTCATCATAAGCAACCTTGGTCTCCTCTGTCATCGTATGCTCAGTACCAACGTACCAAACACTGCATTCAAAGCCGCTTTCATTCAGTATCCGTGCAGCGATCATACCGTCACCACCGTTATTGCCGCTGCCGCAAACAATAAGTGTTTTTTCGGGGAAATAATCGTTTATTACTGCATCGGCAATGCTGTGTGCCGCTCTTTCCATAAGAACACGCGAAGGCGTTCCTGCTTCAATAGCCGCAATATCGCATTCCTTCATCTGTCTTGAGGTAAGTATCTTATACATATTTCCCTCCATCTGTTTTATAATTTAAATATACATAATTTATCAATAAAAATCAATAGCTCACTTGAAGAGAGAGTATAAATATGTTAAAATAAATTAATATTATTAATTAATGTTGAAAGGAATCAGAATATGACCCTTAACGAAAAGATCAAACAGCTTCTTTCTCAGATAAAGGAGCTGGAAGCTAATCCCGATCCCGATAAAAAGCTTCCCCAGAACTCGTACTATCTTAACGAAAACGATATTCTCTGCTGTGAGAGAGAAAAGGGTGAGAGCCGTTATCCCTATGATGCAGACGGTCTCGTTGTCTGGGCAAAATCCTCCGGTTATATTGATGCCTGCGAGTCCACCTTCTCTATCTTTAAAACCGTTAACTTTGCAGAGGATCCCTCCATCGGCTTCTTTGCCGGTATTCCCCTTGAAAACGGAGAGTACTTCCCTGTTTCCGTTCTCGGCTCAAACCGCCAGCTCTTTGAGCCCCTCAAGGTAGACAGATACGTTGTTTATTCCTACAGATGTGCTTACTATATTGCTGATACTGACAACGTTACCTTTGCTGTAAGACTCCACGTCAGCGCAGATAAACATATTCATTTTACCTACGTTGCAATTAACAAAACCGATGAGGTAGTTCCCTTCTACATGGCATCCTCCATTGAAGCTATTCTCCGCTTTGCAGAGGGAGAGGCATTCTGGGACAGAATGACAAAATACGGTGTTAAGTATCCCTGCGGCTCTTATATGCTGAGAAGCTGTGATGACAGCCTTGTTATCAACATTAAATCAGAGGGCGGCAAGATCATTGAGGAGCACCATACTGTTGCAAAGTCTGATTTTCTCGGTGCCAAGGGCAGAGGGCTTACAAATGCAGAGGCTCTCCGTGCAGGCGGATTTAAGAAGGAGCATTCCAAGGCCAATACTACAGATATACCCATGGCCTGCGATATCGTTCATTATGATCTTTCTCAAGGTGAGTCTATCCGCCGTGAATATGATCTCTCCTATTATCATAACCGTGATGCTGCAGAGGCTGCAGTAGGAGCGGATGTTGATTTTGTAACTATCGATGCAGAGCTTGCAAGAGCTGAGGAAAAGGAGCTTCACGAGTTTGATAATATGACAGTTGAGTTCTCCGACTGGAACGGAAAGATCCGTGCCAAGGTTCTCAACCGCTTTATCCGTAACGTACAGAAGCAGGTTAGCTTCTGTGCTCTTGGTAAGAACTATGCAGGTCCTCACATCGGTATCCGTGATGTTTTCCAGCAGCTTGAATCGTCACTTATTTGGCACACAAAGGAAAGCCGTGAAAAGATCATTACAGCGCTTAACTATATTCTGGAGGACGGAAGACCTCCCCGCCAGTTCTCCCTTCCCGCAACGCCCGATATGCTACCCGATATGGACCTTCGTATGTATATCGACCAGGGAGTTTGGGTAATATCCACTATCTATACATATCTTTGCTACACAGATGATTACTCTATTCTTGATGAGGAGTGCTCCTACTACGTAGCCAACGAGGAAAACACATGGATAGAGCGCAAGAGCGAAATTCGCGACAGCGTTCTCGACCATATGGTCAAGATCATGGATTTCCTTATCAGAAACCTTGACCGTGAATATAGCACAAACTGCCTCAGAGCACTTACAGGCGACTGGAACGATGCTATCGACGGACTTGGAAAGCCTCTCGATAAGAACAAGAGATTCGGCAGCGGAGTTACCGTTATGGCATCTCTCCAGCTTTATCAGAACCTTCGTGAGATGACAGAGCTCCTCACGAGGATCGGCAAGTATACAGAAAAGCTTGAGCTTTACAAAAAGACCTCAGAAGAGCTTGAGGAGGGTCTCTTTAAGTACGCAATCGACGTAAACGAGGAGGGCAAGCGCCGTATTATCCACGGCTGGGGCGATAAGATATCCTACAAGCTTGGCTCCTGGAACGATGCTGACGGTGTTGCACGCCGCAGTACTACAGCTAACTCCTTCTGGGTGCTCTCCGGTATGATCGAAAAGGATCCTACCCTTGCAAAGGAGATACTTGAAAACTTTGCCGCAGTTGACTCTGTCTATGGAATCAAGACCTTTGACGTTGCATTCCCCCCTTCACTTAAGTTTGAGGCAGGAAGAATTGCAGGTATTACCGACGGAACATATGAGAACAATGCAGCATACGTTCACGCCAGCATGTTTGCTATAATGGCTCTCTTCTCTCTCGGCGAATCTGCAAAAGCATGGACAGAAATGGAAAAGAGCGCCGTTATCTCTCACGAGAACTGCACCATGACATCCTTTGCAATGCCTAACTCCTACTGCTCAAGTGCAGAATATGAGATGGAGGGCGACTCCATGGGCGACTGGTATACGGGAAGCGGCACGGTTCTTATCAAGAGCCTTATTAAGTTTGGCTTCGGTATTCAGCCCTGCCTTGAGGGTCTCTGCCTGCAGACACCTGCAACAATGCCATGCACCGCCTGCGAGCTGAATATAACCGTTAAGGGTCATCCCATTACCGTTAAGTACACAAACTGCAGCAGCGGCAAGCGCACAGTTAAGATCAACGGAGAAGCAGTAAAGGGAGAATACAATTCTCTTATGAAAACCGACAGATTCTTTGTTCCCACAGATGAGATCTCGGACGGCTCCGTTATTGAAATTATTGACTAATAGCAAAAAGAACTGCCACGTGGCAGTTCTTTTTGCTTACTTTTTTTCGCCCTTTGTGAATATAAGACCGTCTGCTCCGACTATATCGGAACGCCAGATAACGCCCTCCGGGCAAACGGCAAAGCACATTCCGCAGCCGGTGCACTTATCATACAGAACAGTTGCAATATTGCCCTGTATATCAATAGCATTTTCGGGGCAAACCTTACGGCATACTCCGCATCCCGTACATCCAACTCGGCAGTTCTGTCTTTCCTTAGCTGCAGTATCCCTTGAAGCACAGCCGACCCAGTAATAAGCATCATACGGTACAAGCTTAATTATATGCTTTGGACAGGCAGAAACACAGCTTCCGCAGCCGGTGCAAAGCTTATAATCAACAAATGCTGTTCCGTTCTTGATGCTGATAGCACCGAAGGGGCAAGCCTTCATACAGTTTCCAAGGCCTACGCAGGCAAACCTGCAACCCTTGTAGCCTCCGCCAAGCTTCATTTCAGCAAGGCAGTCCTCAGCACCGTCATCATAAATATACTTACGTTTGGTAGTATCATTTGTTCCGGAGCACATTACCTGTGCTCTCATACGGATCTTATTTCTGTCCTCTGTTCCAAGGATAACTCCAACAGCCTGAGCTGTGGAAGCGCCGCCGGGTGTGCAGGCAGCAGGAGATGCCTTGCCGTTAACTATTGCCATAGCAAGAGATGCACAGTCACCGTAACCGCAGGCACCGCAGTTATCTCCCGGCAGGCAATCAAGTATTTTTTCCCTTTTCAGCTCTTTCTTAATTCTGGGGCCGCTGTACTCAATATTGGAAAGCACAGAAGCCACAAGCGCAATAACGCAGATTATTGCAACAGATATAATAATTCCGAATACCATTTACGCCACCTCTTAAAAGCTGAGTCCGTAGAATCCGGAAAAGGCCATAGCCGCAATAGCGCAGGAAATGAGAAGAATGGGAATTCCTCTGAAGCTATCTGCCATATCGGAGTTTTCAAGTCTTTTTTGAATGCTTGAAAACACCAGCATTACGAATGTAAAGCCAACTCCTGCAGCAAGCAGGAAAAGAACAGACATAAGAATTGAGAAGCTGTTCTCAATACATATAAGAATAGAGCCGAGAACGATGCAGTTTCCTGAAATTACGGGAAGCGCAAATGCAACGGCATTATGCTCCTTGCCTGATGCTTTTGAGGAGATGAGGCGAATAGCACAGATAAATGCAGTTATGACCACAACAGAAACAAAGGTGACGAAATACTGAAGCTTCAGAGGCTCAAGAACGAACTTGTGAAGCAGGATGACCGTTGTTCCGGAAAGCACACAAACACAAGTAACAAGTCCTCCGTAGAGAGCAGCTCCCGAGGGTTTCTCCGTTGCGGTAAAAAATGATTCAACACCGAAAAGGCGAGATAAAAGGAGATTATCAGCAAGTATTGCCGCAAGAACTATAAGTATAGCTTCCATAATATCCCTCCTTAAACAAGATCGTTTGCAGCGTTTCTGGCTGCGATCTTTTTCTTTTTAACTATATACTTTGCAACTGCGGCTATGATACCCACAAGGAACAGAACGCCTACAGTGGTTGAAAGAACGGGCACGGGTGCTGTCTTAAATACCAAAACTCCACCATTGCCGAAGCAATCTGAGAAAAGCTTACCGATGCCGAAAAGCTCACGAACAAATGAAACTCCGAGCATTACCAGAACCATCTGGGCACTTGTTACAAGAGAATCAACGATGGCCCCCATTGCAGGGCTCTCTGCCTTTGTAGATTCAAGGCGAACCAGAATGATACAGCTTACCGCAAGGATAGGCAGATATATGCCGAGAGAATCTGCTATGCCGGGAACAGTATACCAGAAAAGAATTTCAACAAGAGAAGCACAAAATGCAGTTACGGTAACGTAAAACAGGCTTCTCAGCTTCAAAGGTATAAGCTTTTTAAATATTGCAACGATAACCTGCGCCAAAAGCAGGGTAAGCGCAAAGGCAACAGCCATAGAAAGCGCTCTTGTAACTGTAGTTGTCACAACAAGGAGAG
Organism: Clostridia bacterium; assembly: GCA_017395885.1. Taxonomy (GTDB): domain Bacteria; phylum Bacillota; class Clostridia; order Oscillospirales; family CAG-272; genus Avispirillum. The sequence continues at coordinate 10,537 of JAFQNM010000177.1, forward strand.
GACAAACTGTCAGCATTTTATAGGAGGAGAGCTCTGTTGAGCTTTTGATTCTTGTTTTAATAAGCATCATATACCTCCTTAATTAATAACGTCCGAGATTGGATCGCCCGGGCCGTTTGAGTTTCCGGAGCCACCACCGTCTGACACACCACCGGTATCGGAAGGATCTTCTCCCGTTGTATCAGGAGAGAGTGTGTCGGAATCCTGAGGGGTGGTTTCGGTTTCGGAATCTGAGGGAGCAGATTCTGTTTCGCTGTCAGCAGGCTGCGTATCAGTTTCTGTATCGGGCAATATAGTTGTATCTCCAACCGTTTCAGATTCGGGAGGAGCCGTATCTGTTACGGGAGCCTCTGTAGAATCGGTCGTATCGCCAATAGTATCCTCGTTCTCCTCTGTCTCAGATTCATATACTGTAGTTTCATCTTCACCGTCAACACCGATATCTCCGTCACCTGTATTAACATTAGAGCCGCCCTGATTGTTACCGGGGCCGGGTCTGCCTGTTGTATCTGCAGGTCCCGTTGTGTCCTCAGTCTGAGTTTTATCC
>JAFQNM010000178.1 GCA_017395885.1 Clostridia bacterium
CGCCTGCCGCTATCACAAGATTGAATACAGATGCTGCAAAGTATGCCAGCAGCTCTCCGGCAAGCTGGGCAGGAGCGCTCATGCCCCTGAAATACAGCATTTTGAGGAGAAGGCCGTCCTTTTTCACAAACAAGGGCGACCAGGTCATTCCCCAAAGCAGGAGTAAAAGAATGAAGAAGGCGCAGATATAGTAGCTCTCAAAGCTGACGCCGTCTCCCTCTGCCACCTCCGTCTTCACAACAGAGGTCCTGCTGAGGATCCTTTCAAGGCAGGCAAGGCTCATATTATCTGCATCTATTCTGTACTCCGAACGGGGAATTCCCCTCTCCCGGCATATTTTTGTATACGAATAAATAGAGGTCTCCGACTCCACAACGTAATCGGAAATAGTTTCGATGACCTCCTTCATAAGCATGGGAACGATGGTGGCGGGAGACTCGTTCATAACGTAGGTGACCTGCAGCTCCTCGCCTGCAACCACCGCCTCAACATACCCCTCCGGCACAATAACGTAGCCCGAGATCTCTCCCCGGCTAAGCTTTTCGGCCGCCTCCTCCTCGCTCATGGTCACCATTTCGGCGTAGTACTGAGACGAATCGAAGTTTTGAAGAGCAAATACGGCAAGGTCCAGATACGTATCTCGAAGGTCGCCGCAAACGCCGATCTTCAGCTTGAGAGCTGATGCCTCCTCCTCCTCGGCCTTACTCTGCAGGGTATTATAGGCAAAGCTTGCGATGCATATTGCGCTGATGAGGGTGAGCACAAGTATTTTCGGCCAGAAGCAGAGGCACCGCTTAAGCTGGGCTCTGAAATATACGAAAAAACCTCTCATACAAGAAGCCCCGCCAAGGTCTGAAGGCTGCGGTCTCCCTCGTGAAGAGTGAGAACGCCGTCTTTCAGCAGATACAGATGATCGCATGATACAAGCTCGTGTATATCGTGAGTAGCAATGAGAGTTATGCCCCCACGTGACTTAAAATGGTCAAGATACTCACCTATATGCTCCTTGCAAACGAGGTCAAGAGCTCCCGAGGGCTCATCCAGCAGGAGCACCGAGGGATCATTTGCCACAGCACAGCCGATGGAAAGACGCTTTTTCATTCCTCCCGACATTTTTGAAACGGTGACCCTCAAAAACTCATCCACCCCCAGCAGCTTCAGCATTCCCTCAGAAAGTGATCTCTCAAGCTCGTCCCTTTTATACCAGAGGCGAAGATTGTCAAGAGCCGTCAGCTCTCCGATAAGGGGAGGGCTCTGCGGTACAAAGCCTACCGCCGCCGCACGTCGGGAGGGGCTTTTCATCATATCCTCTCCATCGCAGAAAAATTCTCCGCTGCCCTTCTGAAGTCCGCAAAGAACGCTGAAAAGAGTAGATTTTCCGCTGCCGTTTTTGCCCAGTATGCCTATGCACTCGCCTGCTTTGGCGCTGAGATTAACGTCTCTGAGCACGGCCTTTTTGCCGTAGCTCTTTTTTATATGTCTGATCTCTATGTTCAAGGAAAAGCCACCTTTCGTAGCATAGATTTTGTTTACTTCTCTATTATATCAAACATATCTCCCCCATTCAATAATTTTCTCAAATTTCAGGCTTTTGCAAAACTGTTGGCACGGCAGAAAAAATATGATATAATGTTACGGTGAAGGGAGGGAGCTTATGAGGTATAAAAAAGTAGCCTTATGCACGTTTCTTTGCAGGCCCAACAGGTTTATTGCAGAGGTTCTTCTGGATGGCAGAGAGCTGACGGTGCACGTTAAAAACACAGGAAGATGCCGCGAGCTTCTTGTTCCCGGCTGCCGTGCTTATCTTGCGGCCGCAGAAAACGAGGGCAGAAAGACCCCCTATGATCTTATTGCAGTTGAAAAGGAGACCGAAAACGGCACGCTCCTTATAAATATGGATTCTCAGGCAGTTAACGATGCTGTAGCTGAGTGGCTTCCCAAAAGCGGCATCTTTTCAAGGGATGCTAAGATCCGCCGCGAATTTACCTTTGAAAGATCACGCTTTGATTTTTATATTGAGGACGGAGAGAGAAGAGCCTTTCTGGAGGTCAAGGGCGTGACCCTTGAGAGAGATGGCACCGCCCTCTTTCCCGATGCACCGTCGGAGAGAGCAGTAAAGCACCTTCGACACCTTGAAAAGAGCCTTGAGGCGGGATATGAGGCCTTTGTTCTTTTCGTTATCCAGATGAAGGGGTGCAGCCGCCTCGTTCCAAACAGTAAGACCGACCCCCTGTTTGCAGATGCCCTTGCAAGCTGTGCCGAAAAGGGAGTTCGCATTCTTGCCTTTGGCTGCAGGGTGACCCCCGATACCCTTGAAATAGACGAAAGCTCTCCCGCTGCGGTGGAGCTTTGAAAAGAGGATACTTTATGATAAACAGAGATTTTCACATACATACCACCTTCAGCGACGGAAAATGCTCTCCCGAGGAGCTGGTGCTCCTTGCCATTGAGAAGGGCATGACCCACATAGGCTTCTCAGACCATTCCTATACCCCCTTTGACCAGGGCTACTGTATGACCCCCGAAAACACAGACGCCTACAAGACGGAGATAGGAAGGCTAAAGAAAAAATATTCAAATAAGATCGCCGTTTACCTCGGTATTGAGCAGGATTATTACTCAGATATACCGCCAAAGGGCTACGATTATATCATCGGCAGCGTTCACTACGTTAAGGCAGGCGGGGAATATCTTCCTGTTGACAAAAGTGCTCCCGAGCTGAGAGAGGCGATCTCTGCCCATTTTGGCGGCGAGCCTCTTCGCTTTGCACGTGAATACTTCAGAACGGTGGGCGAGCTTTGCGAAAAAACGGGAGCAGATATTATCGGTCACTTCGATCTGCTCACAAAGTTTTCAGAAAAGGACCCCCTCTTTGACACCTCCGACCCTGAGTACGTCAGCGCCTGGAGGGATGCCGCAGACCGCCTCCTTGCAAGGGATGTTATCTTTGAGATAAATACGGGGGCCATTGCCAGAGGCTACAGAACATCTCCCTACCCATCTGAGGATATACTCTCCTACCTCAAGAAAAACGGTGCCCGCTTTATCCTCTCCGGCGACAGCCACCGCCAAACCCTGTGCTTTGCCTTTAAAGAGGCGGAGCTGCTTTTGCGCTGAGAGCAGTCAAAGCTTTTCCTCGCTCTCTAATATGTGCCATTTACACATATATTTATATGATAATTTTTGCACTTTTTCTGCCTTTTCGCCTTTACAAAAATTAAAAAAGGTAGTATAATTTTTTTAGGTGTGAAAATGCGCCTATTGAATGCTTTTCAAAATATTACTATATAACCCAGGAGGATTTTATTCATGGCAAGAAGAAAAGTTTCCATGGACGGTAACACCGCCGCCGCGCATGCCTCTTATGCGTTTACGGAAGTTGCCGCAATCTACC
>JAFQNM010000179.1 GCA_017395885.1 Clostridia bacterium
ATAAGGTCGGAATTTGTTATATCATCTCCGGTAACCGCATCAATGAGCTTTGCCTTAACGGTATACTCGCCCTCAATAACTGCAGTTCCCTCTTCAAACACGACCTCGTTGCCCTCGCTGTCATATACGGTGACCACCATATCAACGTCGGGCTCGTAGAAGATCTTTACCTTATCGGGATCTACTCCGTCAAGGTCAAGGGTATAGTTTCCTTTAGGGCACGCACCAAAGGTAACAACGTGACCGTACAGGGTCTTATCGTACAGGGGAATATAATCATCCCAGGGACCTGCGGTATGGAACGTGCTGTACTTTCTCTGCTTGCTGGGCTCTGTGGGTTCTACTCTTTCGCCGCTTTCATCCTTAAGGGAAACGATCTTTGCGCCCTCGCCCTGAACGAACACTACAAGCTTTTTCATGGAGATATCAAGCTTAAGCTGATCTCCCTCAAGCCTGTTAACAAGCTCATCTCTCTGGAATATCATATTACAGATATCGATCAGCTTTGTCTGTAGCTCTTCGGATGTGATTGCCTGTTCTACGTAAAGGCCGTTTGAGGGGCTTGCCTCTACAACGGGGATCTGATAATCGATATCATCCTTCTTGTAGTGGGGCAGCTCACCCATCAAAAAGTACTGAACGTTAAAGCCGAGCTTTGCCTGCTCAAGAAGAAGTGTTCTCGTTGCCTCGGTAGACATACAGTTGATAAACACTCCACCGGCCTCAGCGTCTGTCTCGCTGTTTCCATAGGGGGAGAAGGCACCGTCTGTCAGGACGATGAGCCACTTCTCTGTTGCTGTTGACGTTTTAAGATAATTTGATGCATTTATAACCGCATTAAAGGGTGTATCACCTGCGAAGGTGGTATACATATTGGTTATAAGATCAATATCGTCCTTTGATCTTATCTCGATAGCATCACCGTACTGTGCGTCTTCAATAGGTGTCTGGGCAGGGGTAGAGCCATCGGTCACTACCTCCCACATAGGGAATATCGTAAGCTTATCGCCACCTGCATAGTCAAGCATTGAAGCAAATATCTCCATTGCAAACTTTGCTTTACACCATCTTGCGGGGCAAGCGATGGAGGCTATCTCCTCTTCTGTGTAATCCTCCTTTGCCTCAAGATACATTGAGCCGGAGTTATCGTATACTACCGCAATATCATATGTCTTTTCTACCTTGATTACCTCGGCAGCCTTAGAGCCTATTGCAGGCAGCAATCCTCCGAATACCGTTATTAATGCCATAAGAGCAGTAACCACTCTTACAAGGCATTTTTTATTACCCATAGCTTTCCTCCTAAGGACTTATTTTCTTTCAGACCCTATAATTAGACTATTTTAGGGTATTATAGTTTATTTTAACACATTCCTTTTTTTTCGTCAACATTTTATCTCGAATTTTGTAACATTTTTGAACAAAAAACACAGGTTGTTTTTAACAAATTTTTAGTTCAAATATTGTTCAATATCATATTTCCCTCTTAATTTCTCTTACATATCTATTCAGTTTTACACTAATTATTACAACAAAAAAGGCCCACGCTATGCGTGGGCCTCTGCTACTGTTTATTCTAAAAAGATCAGCCGCTGATCTCCTCTACGAGAGCGAGCATATCCTTGAAATACTGCTGCTTCTTTGCGCCTGCAGCTCTGATGATCTCCTGCTCCTCCTCACTGTACTTGAGAAGCTCCTCAGGCTTTGCCTTACCCTTATAAAGTCTGTCTGCTGTCTGAGCAAAGTTGATATCGAGAGATACTATCTCGCCTGCCTGCTCGCAAACAACGATATTGGACTTGCCGGAAAGAAGCTCGCTCACTGCATATGAGCCCATCTTTGCAGCTGTTACTCTGTCACGAAGGGTGGGGTTGCCGCCGCGAACAACGTGTGCAAGGCGGGCAAACTTTGTTTCTATGCCTGTTTTCTCCTGGATCCTCTTTGCAAATGCAGGATCTGCATAATCGGGGATGAGCTCGGATACTACCACGATGAAGCCACGCTTACCGTCGTTCTTCATCTTTATCATCTTCTCGATCATTGCATCCTCATCAAAGGGCTCCTCTGCGATTACGCACGCTACTGCTCCGCAGGCTACTGCAGTCTGAACAGCGATACCGCCTGCGTGGTTACCCATTACCTCAACTACGTTGCAGCGTGCATGGGATTCGCAGGTATCACGAAGTCTGTCTATCATTTCAACTACGGTATTCATCGCTGTGTCGTAGCCGATAGCATAATCTGTGGAGGTGATATCGTTATCGATAGTACAGGGGATGCCGATAGTGGGGATTCCTCGGTTGGAAAGGTCTGTCGCTCCACGGAAGGTTCCGTCTCCTCCGCAGGCGATGATACCCTCTATTCCGTATTTCTTACAGGTTGCAATGGCTTTTGCCATTCCCTCCTCGGTCTTGAACTCGTGGCATCTGTCTGAATACAGCATGGTGCCGCCGTGTGTTACAACATTTGATACATCACGGGCTGTGAGCTGACGGACATTATCGTATACAAGGCCGGAATAGCCTCCGTTGATTCCGATAACCTCAAGGCCCTGTGCAAGTGCTGCACGGGTAACTGCACGAACCGCATTATTCATACCGGGAGCATCGCCGCCGCTTGTCAGCACACCGATTCTTTTAATATTTGCCATTATAATTTCCAAACCTTTCTTTTGCGTTCATTATTACATAGCATTATTTTACTACTTATTCTTCGAAAAATCAAGTAATTTGCCGAAAAACTGTTTATTTATAGGCTGAGTATATGCGTGCTCCGCTTTCTGTATAATCATAGCAATAAAGGGGCTTGCCATCCTGATAAAAAATATCACGGTAGTGGAACCCGTTTTCATCGTAAAGGCTCTCTACGTGACTGAGCACGGTTCCCTTTTCATCACAGGTGAGCATCTTTGTCAGCTCTCCGTCTGCATTATACTCATATTTCTGCTCTCCCGTATACTCATCCCGGCTTGTATAGCTCTTTATGCAGGTCAGCAGCTCTGACTCTGAATATTCATACACATCATAGCCTGCAAGAGAGTTGAACTCGTATTCCTCGGCACGGCAGGTCCTTCCCTTTTCATCAAAGCTATAGGTCTTATAGATCACGGGAGAGATCTCCTCATCCGTACCGTTATTTCTGCTCTCGTAGTAGCCTGCATCAAAGTATTCCTCCCGGCTGAGCTCGCCCTTATCGGTATAGGTATAAAGCCAGCCGCCGATTGCAACACCGTCTGTATACCAGATGATCTCGGAAAGGTTTCCGTCGGCAAGATAGATATACTCGTCTCTGCACTCGCTTCCTGCCTCGGAATAATTTCTGACAGTCTGGCAAAGGATGCCCTCGTTATAGTTATAGTACCACGTGTCCGTTACCGTGTCTCCCGTATATGAGGTAATGGATTTAAGGTTCCCATCGCCCCAATATTCATACTCGTTTCTGTATATCTCTATGCCGTTTTCATAGGTATAGCTTGCCTTAACTCTGTCTGAGTGGCCGCCTTGGCTATACTCATAGTATACGCCGTTTTCGGGGCGGGAGGTATCCTCTGTTGCTGTGGTATCGGCACTGCCCTTTTGCCCGCTTTGGC